>JAYURE010000390.1:0-4772 GCA_043756345.1 Deinococcales bacterium
GGCTCGAGCTTGCCACCAACGTATGTGAACACGCCAGGAACGACACTGATGCCCGCTGGAAGGCTAAACAGCGTGACCTTCCCATCAAGGCCGCCATAGAATTTCACACCCGGGCTGATCGAGAACGTGGTTCGAGCGCCCGCGTTCACATCTGCGGCGGCGGTGACAGCACCACTAAAATTCGAGTCCACGTCCACGCCAGCACCGACGTAAGCGTCCGCCTTCAAGTCACGGGTTTCGACCAGGTTGATGATGTAATTTGTGCCGAGTCTAGCACCGGCCGAGAACGGAGCCGCAGTGAAAGACGGCGTGTAATTCGCCTTGAGGCTGCCGCCAACGAACCAGTTCGGCACCAGTTCATACGTGTAATTGATCGCGGCACCAATCGAGAACGGATTGAGCGGCAAGGTGATTTCGCCCGAGAGACCGTCAGCACCAGCGGAGCTTCCGAGTACCATTGCACCAAGAACCAAGATCGAGATTTTTTTGATCGCGTTGAGCTTCATGAGTAACCCCCATCTGAGACATCCGCAGTAGGACCTGTCTCGAGGGGCAGTCTGCACGCAAAAATCGTTCTGGCGCTGAGTTGCGCACCAATTGAGATTGAGACGGAACTCACGCAATCTTCACGTGATTGACCGTTTCAAGGTTCAATCTCGAGCTTGCAAAAAGACTTCCTGGCCGTTAACCACGACGTTGTAGGTGCGCACGGCCCGAACCGCTGGGAGGCACAAGGCTTGACCGGACTCGAGGTCAAATCGGGCTCCGTGACGAGGGCATTTGATTTCCTTGCCGATCACTTCGCCGCCAAAAAGCTCGTTGTCATCGTGCGAGCAGCGATCTTCAATGGCCCAAAAACCGGATTCAGTTCGCAGAACCAAAACGAATTCATCCTCGAGATCGATGATTTTTTGTTCGTTCAACGGGAAGTCAGACAATGTACCAATTGGTTTCATGGCTCGAGCATACCGGTAGAGTGACGGACATGGGTCTCGAGGTCACACGCGAAATTTGGACGCTAACGGGGGAGACCTCGAGTCTCAGAATGGATGCTTTGGCGGTTGAGGAACCGCTCGAGATTCGCATCAATTCGCAGGCGATCAGCACGACCATGCGCACGCCAGGACACGACCTTGAGTTGACGCTCGGTTGGTTGTTCGCTGAAGGAATCATCTCAAGTCTCGAGGAATTGATGGGTCTCGAGCCAGACTCACACGAAGAGAACGTCGTTCAGGTGAGATTGCGTGATGGGCTTGAAACCAATCTCGAGCCGCGCCATTTCAGTTCTGGAAGCGCCTGCGGTGTTTGCGGTAAGACCAGCCTCGAACAGATTCACGCTCGAGGTTTGAAACGAATCACGAACTCAGCGCAAGTCACGGCTCGAGTTCTGTACAGGCTGCCAGATGCCTTGCGCGAAGTCCAAACGACATTTGAATCAACCGGAGGTTTGCATGCCGCTGCCCTGTTCACGCTCGAGGGCGAACTTCTTGCGATGCGCGAGGATGTTGGACGGCACAATGCGGTCGATAAACTGATTGGTATTTCTTGGCTCGAGAACCTTCCGCTCGAGACTTCGATCATGCTCGTTTCGGGACGGGTTGGCTTTGAGATCGCGCAAAAATGTGTCGCCGCCCGAGTCCCAATCCTTGCCGCCATCGGTGCGCCCTCGAGTTTGGCCCTCGATTTGGCACTCGAGTTCAACCTGAGCCTGATCGGATTCCTGCGTGGCGAACGGGCGAACGTCTACTCGGGATTTGAGCGAATCCTTAACATTCCGGCTCGAGATTCGGCTCGAGATTCAACTGTAGATTCGGCATCAGGCGCAAAAACGCTTTGACAGCCCCATCAACCTGTGATACATTTTCCAAGTTCGAGCTATTTCGGGCAAGACATGGCATTCGAGACAGTAGGGGCCGCCAGGCTTAAAGACCCTACCGAGATGCGTGATACAAGAACCTTGTGCCGCGTTTTGAGTTTGCAGCCTGTCAACTCGACGCGGATTTTTTGTTGTCTGGTTGGCGCAAGAAAGGAAGGGAACGTCAATGGCGAATCAACGCAACACCGAATCGCTAGCCGCGCTCCGCGAGAGCCTCAAAGGGCGCTCGAGCTTCTACCTGGTCGATTACCAGGGCCTCACCAGCGAAGGACTGGGCGCACTCCGCAAGGAGCTTCGCAACTCGGGCGCACGCCTGATCGTTGCCAAGAACACGCTCATCAACATCGCTCTCAAAGACGGCGGGCACGATTTCGCCAACGTCTTGAACGGCCCAAGCGCTTTGGTTCTGGTCGGAGAAGATCCGGTCGGACCCGCCAAAGCCATCGTGGAATTCGCCAAAAAGAACGACAAGGGCATCCCCGCACCAAAAGGTGGGGTCCTTGACGGCTCGAGCATCAATGCGAAGCAATTCACGGAACTCGCCAAACTCCCAAGCAAAGACGAACTGCGTTCGGAATTGCTCGGCGTGTTGCAAGCCCCAGGGTCCAACCTGGTCGGCGTGCTCGGCGCGAAACAACAAGAACTCGTCGGCATCCTCGATGCCAAAGCTCAACAGGGTTGAGCGTTTTAAAGGAGTGGTGAATCATGGCATTTGATAAGGCACGCATCGTTGAAGAGCTTTCTAGCGCAACCATCCTCGAGATCAAAGATTTGATCGACACCCTCAAAGACACCTGGGGCGTCACCGCAGCCGTCGCCGTTGCCGCAGGCCCAGCAGCCGCAGGCCCAGCAGCAGTCGCCGAAGAACAAACCGAGTTCGATGTCGTCCTCAAAGACGCCGGTGCGAACAAGATCAACGTCATCAAAGAAGTCCGCGCCATCACCGGCTTGGGCCTCAAGGAAGCCAAGGACCTCACCGAAGCCGGTGGCAACGTCAAGGAAGGCGTTACCAAGGACGAGGCCGAGAAGATCAAGAAGCAATTGGTTGACGCTGGCGCAACCGTCGAAGTCAAGTAAGACCGAATCAGGTCAAATCTGATTTCAGTGCAAATCTCGAGGATTGGGGAAACCCGATGCTCGAGATTTTTTGATTCTTGAACCCTCGAGCCTGATCACGGTGGCTTCAGTGCGGTTCATTGGGTATCGAAGTTGTACTTCGAGAACCAGTTTAACGATTCGCATTGGATTCGGTGGCTCGAATCAGGGTGTGCGATCCTCGGTTAGCAAGTAATTCAATGTCCCATCGGCCCGACGACCAACGATGAAAGCCGTGTAAACCTTGCCCTTCTCGAGCTTGACATCGCGTAAAATCAGGTCGTTTCGCTTGTCCACCCGTACCGCCAAGTCGTAAGTGTTCGCAGGCAGGGTGTAGTATTTCGAGGCGGTTTTGAAAATCACTTCCGGCAGAATGTGCAGGCCTCCCGGCAGGGCCAATTCGAGGTTCGGCGTGTCCGGTGAGGCGTTGATCACGCGCAATCGTGCTCGGGTGGCAATTGGTTCGATCCAATCTTCAAAGACGACGGTGCTGGTGGCTTTGCCCGCCCCGAAGCCTGCGGCCAGGATCGTGTAAGTGGCATCCTCGAGCATCACGCCTCGGGCATCGACGATGGGATTGGTTTTCTCTCCGACGCGGTAGACGGCAACATCGTACTTTCCATTCGGTATGGGCAGGTACTCGGTGACGCTTTTGAAGGCCACATCGCTGAAGACTTTTTGATTGTTCAGGTAGACATCTACGATTGGTGCAGCCGGGGCCAAATGGGATGTGCGAATGTATCCAGCCAACGAGGTCGAATTTAAAGCCAGGACGGTCAGCACGGTGAACAAAAGCAGTTTCATATGCACCTCGAGATTTGGGATTGATTGCTGCAAGTCTACCGTGAGATCGTTGAAGGCGAATGAGTCCAATCAATCGGTCCAGTTAATCAGTCTGGCGCGAGCATTTGAGGTATGACGATGCCGGAATGGGTTTCAAACCCATTCCGGCATCGTGAAAGCGATTGGATCAATCGGCGAGCAGGACTGCTCCGAAGGCGCTCGTGCCGGGTTTCGGATCGACGGCGATGCCGGTGTAGACCTTACCGGACTCGAGGTTGAGGGCTCCGGTGTCAATCACCACGGTTTTCGTGCCGGGCAGCGTGATCCGCACTTGGTAGTGACCGGCAGGAACTTCGAGAAACTTGGAGTTGCTCTTGTAGGCGAACCCTTTGATGGTCGGGTTGCTGTTGTGCAGGTTGGCGTGTGGCGCGGTGATATAAACGTCCACGGTTGCGGCGGCTGGTTCGGCGGCGGCGTGGATCAGGCGCACTTTGGTTTTGCCATTTTTCGGTTTGCTGTTGCCGTCGGCGGTGTCGTCCAAGACCAACGGTCCAATGTTGGCAACCTTGTTGATGGCGAGCACCGTGTAGTCCGTGCCGTCCATCAACTCGAGGTCGGCGTTGATTGCGGCGGCTCCGTTGGCGGCGACGTTGACTTTGATGTTGCGGTTTCCGGCGGCGACTTTGGCGAATGGCGTGGCATCACGGAAGTTCGCACCGGAGAAGGCGACTTGATCATCGACCAGGATGTTGACGGCTGGCGCGTCGCTCGAGGCGTGAACGGCCCGGACCCGAGGCGCTGCCGGTGGGATCAGTACCGTGTCGATGACGTGGATCACGCCGTTGCTGGCCTGGATGTCTTTGATGATGACTTTGCTGTTGCCGTTCAGAATCAGGCTCGAGCCTTTGAGTTCCGCTTTGACATTCGCACCTTGCAAGGTTTTGACCATTTTCGCGCGGGCGATTTCGTTGCCGGTTAAGGCTCCAGCGGCGACGTGGTACAACAGCACGCTTTTGAG
>JAYURE010000391.1:0-4771 GCA_043756345.1 Deinococcales bacterium
AGGTAGCGTGGACGTTCGGCGGCGATGTGCAGGGCCAAATCCTTGGCGGTGCTGGCCTCGAGTCCTTCGGTTTCGACGAGCACACCGATTTTGTCGTTGCTGTGAATGTACGCGGTGACGATTCCGGCGCTCGAGCTAAACCGTGCGGCGCGGTTCAAGACCAGGTTCTCGCCGATTTTGCCAATTGCGATAGCGAGGTGATCGCCAACCGTGATTTCTTGATTCAAGAACTTCTGGCCCGAGAGCACATCCGCGCCAACGATGCCGTCCACTCCGCTGTTCTCGGAGACGTGCTGTGCGAATTCGAGCACCATCGCTTGGAAGTCCGAGTTGCGGGCCACGAAGTCGGTCTCGGAGTTGATTTCGACCAAACCGGCGGTTTTCCCGTCACTCGAGACGAACGCACGCACGAGGCCATCAGTGGCTTCACGGTCGGCTTTTTTGGCGGCCTTGACGATGCCACGCTCGCGCAGCAATGCGACAGCTTGATCCTCGTCGCCGTTGGCGTCCACGAGTGCTTTTTTCACGTCCATCATGCCTGCGCCGGTCATTTCGCGCAGCTTCTTGATTGATTCCATCATGTTTGATCACCCCTTCATGCTGAGAGCCCCGAGCATTCACTCGAGGCTGGTCAGCGTACCTGCTCGAGATTGTTTAGACTTGCTGAACGTCGTCTTCGGCGGCACGAACAATTTCGGCCTCGGCGACGACTTGGCTGGAGACGTCTTCGCCACCGCCGCGTGATTCGACAATCAAATCACCGAGACGGCTGGTGATCAGTTGAATCGAACGGATGGCATCGTCGTTGCCCGGGACGATGTAATCGATCACGTCCGGGTCAGAGTCCGTATCGGCGAGCGCAACGACGGGAATACCCAACTTCTGGGCTTCCTTGACGGCAATCGCTTCTTTGGTCGGATCGATGATGAAGAGCGCATCGGGCAGACGGGTCATATTGCGAATACCACCGAGGTAACGGTTCAAGCGTTCCATCTGGGCCTGCAAGAGCACGCGTTCCGCCTTTGGACGCAGCATGACCGCGCCGGTCTCGAACATTTCCTCGAGTTCGGTCAAACGCTTAATGCGTCCACGAATCGTCGTGAAGTTCGTCATCAGACCGCCCAACCAGCGTTGGTTGATGAATGGCATGCCGCTGCGACGCGCCTCGAGTTCGGTGATTTCTTGGGCCTGCTTTTTGGTGCCGACGAAAAGGATCACGCCGCCCTTGGTCGCGGTTTCTTTGACGAAATCGAAGCTGCGGTCCAGTTGCTTCAAGGTTTTCTGAAGGTCAATGATGAAAATTCCGTTGCGTTCAGCGAAGATAAAGCGTTTCATCTTCGGGTTCCAACGCTTGGTTTCGTGACCGAAGTGAACTCCGGCCTCCAACAACTGCTTCATGCTGAGGTACGACATAGACTCCCAATTGGAAACGTTGAACCTTCAAGTTTCGACGACTCGAGCGGTGAACAGCGCCTTGGGGACGTTTCCCACCCCAATGGCAAACTCGAGCGTCGGGATTCAGTGACCGGAGAACCGGCCCAAAAGAGTGTACAGGAACGAGGAACAAAGGTCAAAGGTAAAAAGGTCAAAGGTGAAAAAGGTGAAAGCCAAAAGAGATCGGCAAGGCAAAATCTCGAGCAACATGCTCTTCCTTTGCTCTTTTACCTTTCTCCTTTCACCTGCTTTTGCCCCGATGCTGGAATTCTGGCATCTTCCCTGTCCGGCTCGGAGTATCGTTGCTTCAATATGCGCAACCAATCCGCAACCGACACAAAACCACCCCCGGACAAACAACTCGAGGGCAAACAAACCCGGCTCGATTCCAAAGGACCTTCAAACCCGGCGTTCAGTGAACTCAAACGCACCTTGATTCTCGAGCATGCCTCGGCGGTTCGGGTCGATAAAGTTTCAAAACGTTACGGGAAATTCCCGATCCTCGAGGACGTCTCGTTTCAGATCCATCCGGGCGAGGTTTACGCGCTGGCTGGTCCGAACGGCTCTGGCAAAACGACCTTAATTCGGATGATCACCGGTTTGTCGTTCCCCTCGAGCGGCAAGGTTTTCTTTGGCGACGAGGACGTGCATTTGGGTGGTGCTCGAGTTCGGCGCAAGTTGGGCGCGGTGGTAGAAGCTCCGGCGGCGTTCTATCCGCACATGACGGGCCGTGACAATTTGCGGGCACACGCGAATTTGGCGGGCAATGTCGGTTTTGCCGGTGATGGCGAAAGCCCATTGCCGCTGAACGATGGTCGTCTGAGCGAAGTTTTGAACACCGTCGAACTGTTGCGCATGGCTGACCGTCGTGTGAGCGAGTACAGCTTGGGTCAACGGCAACGTTTGGGCCTTGCGGCAGCAATCCTGACCAATCCTCGAGTCCTCATCCTGGACGAACCGACCTCTGGCCTCGATCCGCTCGGCATCAATCTGGTGCATCGCGTGCTGGTTGGCATGGCTGCGGGTGGAACCGCCGTGATCCTCTCAACGCACCATTTGCGTGAAGTCTCGAGTTACGCCCATCGTGTCGGCATTCTGGGTGGTGGCCGTTTGCTCGAGGAGGTCGATTTGACCCTGCGTTCGGCGGCGTACCGGTTCCGGGTGGACGATCCGGCCAAGGCCGCCGTTTGGATGTCTACACTCCCGATCATCACGCGGGCGACGGCCAAACCGCCTTATGTGATCGCGCAGTTTCGTGAAGAGGGCGACGCACCAGAGGCGATCAAACTCCTTGCCAATGAGGGATTTAAAGTTTACGAGGCGAGCCCGGATCATTTTGACTTGTACGAGCATTACCGGGACAGGGTTGAGAAAGCGTGAGTGGAGAAAGCATGAGTTCAGAAATTGAAACGCCCATCGCACCCTGGAACGGCACGGGCAACATCCTTGGACTGTTGAGGCTCGAGTTCAGAAAGCTTCTCGGCTTCCGTTCGGTTCGATTGGGTTGCCTGTTTGCTTTCCTCGTTCCCGTACTGATTTCGTTCGCACCGGATGACGTCTTGCCATTCATCGTGGGGGCGAACTTGATCGTCTCGAGCGGCTGGCAGGTTCCGGGATTCGCGCTTTATACCGCCATGGTCTATCTGTTACCGTTGTTGGTTGCCGTGACCTGCGCCGAATTGATCGGTGGTGAGGTCGCCTGGGGAACCTTGCGGCCATTGCTGATGCGACCCGTCTCGAGGGCGCAGATCATCCTTTCAAAATTGTTCGTGGCGACCCTCTACCCGTTTTTGCTGCTGGCGGTTTCGTTGCTCGGCGGGTTGGTCGGCGGAATTCGATTCGGCTTCGGCGCATTCGCCGGTGGCACGGGTCTCGGACCGGGCATGTTTCAGGGCATTGGCACGCTCGAGCCGGTTGGGGCGTTGCTCGAGTTAACCAATGGGTATTTGATCGCCGGTTTGACGCTCGCGCCGATTGCGGGCTTGGCGGTGGCCTTCAGCGTGCGCTTTTTGAATACGGCTGCGGCGGCCTTGGCGACCGTGGCGACGATTCTCTTAATGCCAGTGTTGATGATTTTTCCGCCGTTGACCCAATTCCTTTTGACCACACACCTGAAGGCTTACGCTCCGGGCAGCAACGCCACAAATTCGCTCGCGCTGCTGACGATTTATGCGCTGCTCACTTGGGTTGTGTCCCTGATCATTTTTGAACGCAAAGATTTATGACCTGAATACCGCGTGATCTAAAACCTCCCGAACCTCGAGCCTGGACCATCCCAAGCCGAGGTTTGTCTTTGGCCAGAGCCTCGTTTGCGGGGGTGATCTCGAAACGCAACGGTTTTGCCGTTTGTCCGTGAAGCAATCCGGGTGGCGGCAACCGTTTTCGGATCGAAGCATTGAGCCGTCTCAACCAACGTATTTCAAATCTGAGAAAAACCGGGTGCCCGCTGACATCTCCACGCAAGCAAATCGCGTAGGCTCGAGCAATGCCGAAACTTCTTCTGACCCAATTGTTGCGAATATCGCCACTGTTCTTCGCTGTACTCGCGTTGGTCGGCTGTACGCCGGTGATGCTGGTCAACACGTTAATCAACCGCAATGCCTTCAATCTAAAATCAGATGTCAACTATGGTCCCGCAGATCGGCAACGCCTGGATGTGTACTCGCCGAAGGGCGCAACTCGAGCACCGGTGCTGATTTTTGTCCATGGAGGAGGCTGGTATCGAGGCGGTAAGGAAGAGTATCCATTTCTTGGTGATGCGTTTGTCGAACAGGGTTACGTGACCGTGATCATCTCGTACCGGGTTGCACCGCGAGCAGTTTTCCCAGAGTTCGTACAAGATGTTGCCTCGAGCGTGCGCTGGGTCAAAGACAACATTGCCAACCTGGGTGGCGACCCGGAACGCGTGTACCTGATGGGTCAATCTTCGGGCGCTCACATCGCATCGCTGGTGGCCCTCGACCCACGCTACTTGCGCGAGGTGGGTCTCGAGCGCACTGCGATTCGTGCCTTCGTCGGTCAGGCCGGACCTTACGATTTTAGGGATTTTCTTGAAGTGGACAAACCGACCCAGGTTGCGATGGGACCCCGAGACCAATGGCCGCAAACGCAACCGATCAATTTTGTAGATGGCAAACAACCACCGATGTTTTTGCAGCACGGTCTGAAAGACGATGTGGTCAACATCAAAAATCCCGATTGGCTCTCGAGCATCATCCGTGAAAAAGGTGGCGAGGTCGAAGTCAAATACTACCCGGAGGTTGATCATCCCGGCATCGTTGGGGCGATCTCGAGGGTGGCACGGTTTATTGATCCGAAGATTTTTCCAGACATCATT
>JAYURE010000392.1:0-1764 GCA_043756345.1 Deinococcales bacterium
GTTTCGCGTGTAGCACGCAAAAAATCGTGTTACTAGCGTATTTTTCGCATGGGGATCGGTAAAATCGTTGTCGAGGACGCAAAAATACAACTCGAGTTCAAAAATAACTGTGTGGTACACATCACTTCTCTCGAGTAAGTGATGTATCTTCGTCTCGAGTCCGAATCTTGAACCCTGACTGAAGGTCGAGAAAACACTGACCTGGAGGCTACAAACGTGAGTTAACGCACAAGCCAAGTGCCCAGCGTCGGGGAATTTGTCTCGAGACCGCATTCAAAACCCGTCCCAGACGCAAGACTGGCAAGTATGATTTTTGTTTGGCATCGTGCCGATTTGCGTACCCATGATCATCCGGCGCTCGAGTTTGTGGGCGGTGCAAATGGACCTGGGAAAAGGGTTGTTCCTGTGTTTGTGCTCGATCCGAGTTTGCTGGAGATGCCCTATTCGGGGAATTCGCGGGTTGCTTTTTTGTACGAAAATCTGCGTGCTCTGGCTGAAAGTTACCGAAAATTGAATTCGGCCTTGGTTGTGCTTTATGGCCATCCCGAAATTGAGCTTTTGCGCCTCGCCCGAGAAACCGGGACCAAAGAAATCCATGCACTCGAGAGCCTCGAGCCTATCGGTATTCGCCGTGATGCCCGTGTTCGCGCTGTGCTCGAGCGTAACGGCATTGCATTCTTTCTGAGACCCCCGGAGAGCATTCATGCGCCCGGAAGCGTCCTGAGCGGCTCTGGTGGCCCGTACAAGGTCTTCACTCCGTTCTATCGCACGTGGCTGGGCCTCGGATTGCCAATGCCCGCCACGACCATCACACGGCTCGAGCCGCACGGTTTGGAATCCATGCCAATCCCCAAAGCCAACGCCAGTGTGCCACTGCCCGCCGCCGGAGAGAGCACCGCCCTCAAAATGCTCGAGACATTCGTGCGCAACAGTGGAGCGCACTACGAATCCCGTCGCGACCTGCCCGCCGTGGATGGAACCTCGAGGCTGTCGCCATATTTTCACCTCGGCATCCTCAGCGCCCGCACCGCCGCGAACGCCGCTCGAGCCCACACCGCTTGGGTCCGTGAACTTGCATGGCGCGACTTCTACCGCCACATTTTGTTCGAGCATCCGCACCTCGAGACATCAGCCTTCAAACCCGCATGGAATGACTTCCCCTGGCGAGACTCGAGCCATGACCTGCAAGCCTGGACCGAAGGTCAGACCGGTTATCCGATCATTGACGCCGGAATGCGCCAACTCGCACAGACCGGTTGGATGCACAACCGCGTGCGCATGATCGTCGCCAGCTTCCTGACCAAACACCTGCTGATCGACTGGCACGAGGGCGAACGCATTTTCAACGACCGCCTGATCGACGGTGATCAGGCCAGCAACAACGGCGGTTGGCAATGGGCCACCGGTTGTGGCGTCGATGCCGCCCCGTACTTTCGGGTTTTCAATCCGGTCACGCAGGGCGAAAAATTCGACCCGGACGCGCAATACATCAAACGTTTCGTGCCCGAACTCGAGCACCTCGAACCGAAACTCGCGCATCAACCCTGGACCGCGAGCCGACAACCCGCCGGTCATCCCCGCCCCATCGTCGAATTGAAATTTGGCCGAGACCGATTCCTCGAGACCGCCAAACGCCACTTGAAAGGCGGCCCAAAGGATGGCGCGGATCAACCCATGCTCGAGTTTTGAGGAATGGTGGAAAGTGGAAAGTGGAAAACCAAGCTCGAGGCTCTGGCCTTTGACTTGAGCAGTTTCTTGTCACTT
>JAYURE010000393.1:0-1764 GCA_043756345.1 Deinococcales bacterium
TGGCCTGCTCGTGGAACCCGTTGGGTGTTCAACCGCTCGATTACATCGCGGCACAGGATGCGCGTTCGCCCGCCATCAGTCTGGGTGGCGGCCATCCCACGGTGGCGTGGCAAGAGACTGGGATTGCACCCGGCACGGCGTTCGAGCAAAACGTGGTGGCCAGAACATTCCTGAATGGCGCTTGGTCAGTCGTGAGAAGGCTCAACGATATTGGTCCAGGGTCTGATCCGGCTTTGGCTCCGGCACTCTCAAGCACGAACGCGAACCTCATTGCCTTTGTTGAAAAACAGGCCGGATCGCTCAGCGATGCCGTGATTCGTCTCAAGCGCGGTTTTGAAGGCGGTTGGGGCGCGTTTGACCCGAACAGTTACACCGGCATTGGCATGATTCCCAGCAAAGGCAGCGACGTGAGCCACCCGGCGATTGTGCAAGACGCGCAGGGCAACCCCACCGTGGCCTGGAGCGAGTACAACCCGGTCAGCCGAGTCAACGAAATTTTTGTTTGGCGTTGGCGCAACAACACTTGGATCAACCTCGGCTCGAGGTCAGACCGCAGCGTGGCCGATGGTGACTTTCCGAAGTTGGCCTTGCTGGCCAATGGCGATCCGATCCTGGCGTACCTGAGTGGTAACCCGGACCGTCCGAGCCTCGATCCGATTCATGTCGCCGTGAAGCGTTGGACGGCCAATGGTTTTCGGACGATTGGTCCTGCCGATGCTGGGGCTTCTTTGGCCCATCCAGTGTTTTCACTGGCTGTCGATGCCACAAATGCACCACTGGTGGTCATGGGTGAATATGGCACGGACCGTCATCTGCGCCTGTTGGTACGGCGACGCAACGCGGCGGGCGTCTGGGAGCGTTTGGGTGCGGCACTCCAGGACCGTGTTGCTGGCGGATTGATCATTTATTCGTTGGCGAACATCGTGGTTGCCAACGGGCAGGTTCTGGTGGCGATTTCGGTTCGTGGCAACATTGAGGTCAGGCGTTGGAATGCCAGCGGCAGAACCTGGGGGCTTCAGGGCACTGCCATCAGCGCCCATGCCGGTAATGCACCGGTGATCGCGGTGCGTGCCAACGGTGATCCGGTGCTGGCGTATTCGTCCAGGTCGTCGGAAGGATTTTCTGCACTGACCGACATTCGTGTTCAAAACTGGAGTTTCGTCCCATCCAATGGACCCTGATCGAATGCGGGCTCGAGCAAGATTGTCGTTTGTCTGGTCAGTTCAATCGTGTTGCAAGGAGACCATGAAAGAACTCCATTTCCACCTTTGTCCGAAGTGCGCTCGAGCCGTGCCAAGCGGCGCACAAGAGAAATTATGTCCGAACGATGGCGAAAAAATGCTCGAGTGTTGCCCTGCGTGTGCAACAAAAATCCGCAGTCCGTTTGCACGGCATTGCGCCGATTGCGGCCTCGAGTTTCGGCATGTTTGTGCGGCAGCCCATGGGGTTCACAAAACAGATCGCTGCGTAACCGCCACGTAACCGATGGTCTTTCAAACTCAGCCTCGAGAAAGTGATGGTTCAAAAATCCAAACTGAGTTGTCAAGGAAATCTTATGAATTTGATCTCGAGCATTGTTGCTTTTGTTCTTGTGCTGCTGTTTGCGTACACGTTGATCGTGTTCGTGATTGCGAACCGTTTGACGAAACCAAAACGCCGAATCTCGCCGGATGAGGTTCGAGATTGGGAGCGGGTCACGCTCGAGTCGCGTGCGGATTCGTCGCGGGCAGGTTCATCGCGGGCAGTTTCATCGTCGGGTCGTGT
>JAYURE010000394.1:0-4758 GCA_043756345.1 Deinococcales bacterium
GGGTTGTACAATGCGCCCATGGCAACCAAACGTACTCCTGAAACAAATTCGCTCGAGGTCGAAATCTCGCGTGATGTGCTGGTCGGCATCTCGAGCATCGCGCTCGAAGGCATTCGTGGCGTGACGCCGGTGACACCGCCGGTGAACGTGGGCGAGATTCTGGCGGGCAAGCGTTTGAAAGGCATCAACGTCACGCGAGACCCTGCCGGTGTGACCGTGGATATTTCTGTCAATATCGATTACGGTTTGGTGATTCCAGATTTGGCCAAGAAAGTCCAGCGCGTCGTCGCCGAAAACGTTGAGGTCATGACTGGCCTGAGCGTCAAAGCCGTGAACGTGACCGTCCAGAGCGTTGTGCTGCCCGCATCAGAAATTCTCGGGTCTGCCAATGTCTGACGGTAAAATCTCTGATGGCCGATCATCTGAAAGCAGGCCGTCGGTTGGCGTTCGCCGCAAAGCCCGAGAGTTTGCCTTTCGCGTCCTCTTTGAAAGCGAACAAGGCAGCACCGATCTGAACCACGCCTGGGAGCACGCCAAGGCAGAATTGGCGACGCTCGAGGATGGCAAATCTCGAGACGATGAACCGAACAACGACGCGCTCGATGGTGAAGCGGTCACGTTCGCGCATCGGCTCGTGCTGGGTTACGACGAGAAACGCTACGAGGTCGATCAGACACTCGAGCGGGTGATTGAAGGTTGGACCTTTGGGCAGATGTCCAAAACCGATTTGGCGATGCTGAAACTGGCCAGTTACGAGATGATGTTTTTGGACACGCCGCACGCGCCAGTGATCGAGGTCGCAGTGCGCATCGCCAAGAAATTTGGTGGCGAGGAATCCGGCAAGTTTGTCAATGGCGTGCTGGCGAAACTCAAGCGGCAACTTGAGACGGTTTGAGATCAGGGACAAGTTGAAAGTGCAAAGTTGAAAGTGTAAAGAAAACCCGGCCTCGAGTCGGGTTCTTTTTAGCTGACCGCAGGCTTGACCTCGGGGAAATTATTGTTCTGCACGCATTTTTGCTCGAGTCACTGCGCTCAAACCATCCATGAACGCTGGAGGCTTGACAAGTCTTCTCTCGCCTGGCATACTCTCGTTGCAAACGATTACATTGAGTGCTCGAGCAACAAATTTCTCCTCGCCATCATGCCGAGGACCGGGAGTTCTTTTGATGCGCATCGCAGAGGTTGCCAAAAAAGCAGGGGTCTCGGTGGCCACCGTCTCGAGGGCGCTTTCCAAGCCCGAAATGGTCGCTGCTGAAACCCGTGCCCTGATCGAACAGGTTGCCGATGAACTCGGCTACCGTCCGAACTTGGTGGCCCGAAACTTGCGGCGCGGCCAGAGCCGCATGATTGGCGTGCTGATCAGCGACATCCTCAACCCTGGCAATGCCCTGCTGTTCAAAGGCATTCAAGAGGCCGCCAGCGAAGCCGGTTACACCGTCTTCATGTTCAACACCGACGAAGAGGCCAGCAAAGAACACAGCGCCATTCAAAGCCTGTCCGGGCACATGCCGCAAGGATTGATCGTCATGCCAACCAGTGGCGCTCGAGAGACCCTGGAACGCATCAACGTGCCGGTGATCGAACTGGATCGCACGACCGGCCTGAAAAACGCGCACACCGTCATGGTCGATAACTTCGGCGGCAGCCTCAAAGCGGTACGGCATTTGATCGCGCTTGGGCACAGCCGCATCGGTATGGTCGTCGGCGATTACGAGATTTCAACCGCGATTGAACGCCATCAAGGGTACAAAGCCGCACTCGAGCAGGCAGGCATTTCTTATCGCCCCGAATTTGTCACCGTCGGTCATCACCGTGAAGAGGGCGGCCATCAAGCGGCCCTCGAGTTGCTGCGCCAAGCCGAACGCCCAACCGCGTTGTTTGTCGGCAACAACGAAATGACAATTGGTGCAGTCCTCGCGGTACGAGAACTTGGATGGCGCATCCCAGAAGACCTTTCCCTGATCGGATTTGATGACAGCCGTTGGGCGATCACCATGAATCCACGCTTGAGTGTTGTCGCTCAGCCCGCCTTTGAACTCGGCAAGATCGCCTGCGAAACCTTGCTGGAAATTTTGCAAAAACGCCACACGCACGCCAGCAGCATTCGTTTGCAAACCGTTTTTATTGAACGTGAAAGCACTGCGCCACCAGGTTCGTAAACCCGGATCAAGCGGTAAACCCCAGGTCCCTTTTGCAACAAACGGAAAACGAATATCTTCAAGTCATCCCACTACGTCCTCTCGAGCATTTCAAACCTCGAGTATAGTCAACAAAATCCCAACACTGGAAGGAGGCGCACGCACGCTGTACTTGCACAATACCGGCCTCAATCTGCCCGCCCTTTCAGAGCCAATTGGCTCGAGCATTTTTTGGAGGAACCACCATGCGTAAATCATTTGCCGTTCTTGGCATGACCGCCGTCGTCGCAGGCATTGCAGCCATCGGAATCGCCAACGCCCAAAGCAAGCAAGCCTCCATTGGTTTGATCACCAAAACCGAATCCAACCCGTTCTTCGTCAAGATGCGCGAAGGCGCATCGAAGAAGGCCGCCGAATTGGGCGCGAAATTCACCTCCGCATCCGGCAAGTTCGATGCCGACACCGCCAGTCAAATCACCGCGATTGAAAACATGGTCGCCAGTGGTGTCAACACGATCCTTTTGGTCGCTGGCGACTCGAAGGCCCTCGTGCCATCGATCAAGAAGGCCCGTGACGCTGGTGTGATGGTCATCGCCTTGGACAGCCCAACCGAACCCGCCGATGCCGTCGATGCACTGTTCGCCACCGACAATTTCGAGGCCGGATTGCTGATCGGTCAGTACGCCAAGAAATTGATGGGCAACAAAAAAGCCATCATCGCCACCATCGATCTTTCCCCCGGCCCATTGGTCGGCGTTCTGCGTCACAACGGCTTCCTGGCCGGATTCGGTAACAAAAGCATCACTGCCAAAACCGCTGAGCAAGTGATGGATGGCGTTGCCTGCGCACAAGACGGCTTCGGCGACCAAGCCAAAGGCCAGACCGCAATGGAAAACTGCCTCCAGAAAAACCCAGACATCAACGTCGTCTACACGATCAACGAACCAGACGGTTACGGCGCGTACCAGGCGCTCAAGAACGCTGGCAAGGAAAAGCAAGCGATCATCGTTTCAGTTGACGGTGGCTGCAATGGCGTGCGCGGCGTTCAAGGCGGACAGTTCGTCGCCACCAGCCAACAATACCCACTGCTGATGGCCTCGAAGGGCGTCGAAGCGGGCGTCGAATACGCCAAGACCGGCAAGAAGGTTTCGGGCTACGTCAACACCGGTGTCAACCTGATCGCCGCCAAGAAACTCCCAGGCATCAAGAGCCAAACCGTCAAGTTCGGTCTCGACAACTGCTGGGGCCAGTAAGTCACAACGTTCAACACTGATCAACCAAGCTGATCAAGCAAGCTGATCAGTCAGGAAAACAGAGGAGGGCTCGAGGTGAGCCCTCCTCACTCAGAAATTGAGAACTCAAAAACAGGGTTATGAACCGCTCGAGCAGACGCGAAACACAACCGCACCTCGAGCGAAATCACCGGCACTGAAATCACCGGCACTGAAACCACCTACACAGCGATCAAGCAGCTAAGCAATCAAGCGCCTTCGACAATTCTCGAGCCACATGGTGAACTATGAGCATGACCAAACTTGAAAAAGCGGAAGCCCCCAAATTTCAACTGCCCAGCATCAACGTGCTCGGGCCACTGGTCGCCCTGCTGCTGGCGATCATTTTTTTCAGCTTCCAACACGAACGCTTTTTAACCGTCGGAAATTTCTCGTTGATCCTGCAACAGGTTTCGTTCGTAGCGGTGCTCGGCATCGGACAAACACTGATCATCCTGACCAGCGGCATCGACCTGTCCAACGGTGTGATCATGGCCCTCGGGAACATTCTGGTCACGAAACTCGCCGTTAAAAACGGAATCGATCCGTTCGTGGCGATTGCGATTGCACTGTCCGCCACGACCTTCGTCGGTTGGATCAACGGCATGCTGATCACCCGCCTGAACCTACCGCCATTCATTGCCACGTTGGGCATGTACGGCATCGTTTTCGGCAGCACGCAACTGTACTCGAACTCCGAAACCATGACCAGCCTGCCGAGCGCCCTGACCTTCCTCGGTGAAACCTTTCGCATCGGCGGGGCGGCCTTCACCTACGGCACGGTGTTGATGTTCATCCTCTTCGGACTGACCACCTTTGTCCTCAGCAACACTGCACCGGGCCGCCACGTTTACGCCGTCGGCAACAGCCCCGAAGCGACCCGCCTGATGGGTATTCCGACCAAGCGTGTGCTCTTGATGGTCTACACCGTTGCCGGATTTATTTACGGCATCGCCGCGCTGATCCTGGTTGCAAGAACTGCTGTCGGTGATCCGAACGCCGGACAAACCGAAAACCTCGAGAGTATCACCGCCGTCGTGCTCGGTGGCACCAGTTTGTTCGGCGGGCGCGGCATGGTCATCGGCACGCTTTTGGGAGCGATCATCGTCGGTGTTTTCCGCAATGGCCTGACCCTGATGGGCGTGCCATCGGTCGTGCAATACATCATCACCGGTGTGCTGGTGATTCTCGCCGTGACCACCGATCAACTCTCGAAACGGAGTATCAGATGAGCCAGCCGACGCTACAGACAGGCGATCAACCCAAACTCGTCATGGAAGCCCGAGGACTCGTCAAACGCTACGGACAAGTCACGGCATTGGACGGCGCAGACTTCGCCGTGCGCGAAG
>JAYURE010000395.1:0-1760 GCA_043756345.1 Deinococcales bacterium
GGGATTTTCAACTCGAGCGCCATCTCGCCCTCTTCGACGGCGGTGGTGTACGAATCGACCAGGAAATCATCGATGGAGACTTCGCGCAAGCCATTCACGCCGCGCACGACGACCGTGCCTCGAGAGGCCAGTGCAGTCGCAGTCCAATCTCCTGCCGGATCGTTGTGGCAAATACTGCCGACGACCGTGCCCATGTGCCGCACGACCGGATCGGCCACGACACGTGAAACATCATCGATCAGGCTGTACTTTTTGATCCACGGGGCGAACTCGAGCGCCGCGTCACGGGTGGTTGCGCCAATGCGCAGCACGCCGTTTTCCTCCGTCAGGTACGAGAGTTCCTTGATCGGGTTGATGTCCACCAGCACGCCGGGACGGGCGAGTCGGTAACGCATGGCCGGGATCAGGCTTTGGCCTCCGGCAAGGACACGCCCTTCGTAGCCGTGCTGTTGCAAGGCGGCGAAGGCTTCATCGGTGGTATGTGCACGCACATACTCGAAACTGGCTGGGAACATGAACCACTCTCCTACACAGTGATTTCGAGGTCTCGAGCGGCAGAAAATCCGCATCTCGAGGCATTCGATGGGTTTGGGACGAGTATTAAGCTACTCCTCTGACCCCACGAGAGGCGTGTATCCTGGGCTACAAATTTTGCAAAGTGTACGCACTTACAGTGATTCAGGTCTGAACAATCAAGCATCAACCTCGAGCAAACGGATTGTGATTGCCAAAACCCCGTTCAGCACGGCTTGCGTTCGATCAATTCAGGCTTTGAACCGCCGAACCGGTAAACTCACTATTACGGTTGAATCTGCCAAACATGAATTCAGCCGATGTCAGGAAACTTAGGAAACCCTGTGAGCATCTTCCCCCCAGCCACCTCGAGCACACGGGTTCGCAGCGTCGAACGCCTGCACGGTGAATTGCGGCAACGCATTGTGGACGGCACGTATGCGCCGGGAATCGCGCTCTCGCAGGTCACGCTGGCGCAAGAACTTGGCGTGAGTCGCACGCCTTTGCGTGAAGCCCTGCGCCGACTCGAGGCCGAGGGCCTGATCGAATCCGAACAGAACCGTCGCATGCGCGTGCGCGAAATTCACCCCGAAGAGATCGATGTGATGCTGACCGAACGCATCTTGATCGAAACCATGGGCATCAAAGTTTCAGCCGCCAGATTCACCGAGGACGACCTCGAAGCACTGCACATTCAAGTTGCGGCGATGCGCGTCTCGCTCGAGCGTAACGATCCAGAAAGTTGGGACCGAGCACACACGAATTTTCACCACGGCCTGGTGCGCTACGCCAGCCCGAAATTGCGCGAAAGCATCGATGCGCAAGTCGAACGCGCCGAACGGTTCCGCCGTCAATTCGCACCAATGCCGTACACGTTGGCGACCTTCAATCCAGAATTTGAACAGATTCTCGAGGCTTGCGTGATCCGTGATGCCGAACTCGCGGCGCGACGTGTCGCTCGAAAACTGGCCCGAACCGCACTGATGGTGCTGGCGCAGGTCAGCCCGGAATACGAACCGCACGCGATCCGGGCCGCACTGACGATGCTGCGGGCCGATGGGCTCGAGGAAACGAATTTCGGCTCGATCCAACGAAGCCGTTGACGCAGGGCTTACGCATACGACTTGGCGAGTCTAAGAATCTCTGCGAAATGAGATTCGCTGTTTGGTATTCCTCGAGTTTCCTTGACTAAAAACTCTTAAAACAGATCTGTAGGGTGGGCTGTGCCCACCTTTTGCACAAAACCG
>JAYURE010000396.1:0-1757 GCA_043756345.1 Deinococcales bacterium
ATTTCGAGTGTGAAACCAGAGGAATTGAGTCGATTCCAGTCGTAAACGCACTTTTTTATGGGTTGCGTCGAGACGTGTCCCATTCTGCGGCTGCACCCCGCACCAAATGCTCACCATCCGAAATCTCGAGCGAAAACAGTTTGCGGAAAATCATCAATCGTTCATTCTGGGCGTTCCTCACGGACTTCACGGGCTACAATGAACCCATGCGGGAAATTTCAATCTCGAGCGGCGAACACGACTGGCCTTTTTCCAAAGGTTTGATCGTAGAATCGCTTTTAAACGCCAGCATCCAACGCGAACCCGCGATTGCGATTGCGCGTCGGGTCGAACAGCGACTCTTGGACGAACAACGCCGCGTGGTCAGCCCGAGCACCCTGAAAATCCTTGTCACCGAAGAGGCCCGAGCCGTCCTCGGTGCGGAGGCGGCAGACACGCTCGAGGCGCAGACCTCGGCGTTTGAGGACATCGTGGTGATCGATGGGAACGGACGGATTCCGTTTTCCAAAGGCATCCTCTCGCGTTCACTCGAGCTTGCCGGATTGCCAATCAAGGACGCTTACGAACTTTCAAAAGAGATCGAATTGACTTTGCGTTTGCAGGGCATCACGCGGATTGAACGCGAAGGGCTCGAGGCCCGTGTGACCGCCGAGGTCGAACGTCATTTCGGCTCGAGCGCCCGCGAAGCGTATTTGGAACGGTATCAACGCAGCGCTCAGGTCAACGTGCTCGAGGAACGCTCGAACCTGTCGTTCCCGTATTCCAAAGGCATTCTGGCGCAATCGTTGATGGCGACCGGCCTGAGCCCCGTTTATTCGCACCGTGTTGCTCGAGAGGTCGAACTCAAACTCTTTGAACGTGGCGAACAGACCGTCAACCGCGACGATCTGCGCGAGGTCGTGCTGACGATTTTGCGCTCTGAAGTCGGTAACGATGTCGCCGAACGTTATGACCTTTTGCGTTCGATTCGCCGTCCGAACAAACCCTTGCACATCCTGATCGGTGGCGTCACCGGCACCGGCAAAAGCGTGCTCGCCGCCGAGGTCGCGTACCGCTTGGGCATCACCAGAATCGAATCCACCGATTCCGTGCGTCAAGTCATGCGGGCGATGATCTCGAAAGCCCTGATTCCGGCCTTGCACGCCTCGAGCTTTGATGCCTGGATGACCACGCTCGAACCGCACGAGGCCGCCGAACTGAGCAGTCAACTGAGCAGCAAATCGTACCGACCCAGCAAGCAGCGATTGCTCGAGGGATTCCGCGATCAGGTCTCACAGGTCACGGTTGGTTTGCGAGCGATCATCGAACGGGCCTCGGATGAGCACACGTCAATGCTGATTGAGGGCGTGCATATTGTGCCGGGATTTTTGCCGATTGAGGCGTTTAAGGATTCCACGGTTGTCCCGATGGTCATCGTTGTGCGCAACGAAGACGAGCACCGCAAACGCTTTTACTCTCGAGATGCCGAAACCAGCCAGCAACGCCCGATGGGACGTTACCTCGAGCATTTTGAAGGCATTCGCGCCCTGCAAGAGTATGTTGAGCACATGGCCCGAACTGTTGGTGTGCCGGTGATCGAGGCCGAAGGCTTGGACAGCGCGGTTGAAAGCGCGATTGAAGTGATTTCCAAACGGGTGCTGGCCTCGAGGGGTGAAGCGAAACTCGAGTTGGAAAAAAATAAATCCTGATGGGCAATACGAACTGTCTGAGCGAACTGTCTGAGCGAACTGTCTGAGCGAACTGTCTGAGCGAACTGT
>JAYURE010000397.1:0-1756 GCA_043756345.1 Deinococcales bacterium
GGGCCAGACAAAATTCGTCTGGCCCGCACAGGAGGGAATTGGAGGACGTGTCAGTTTTGGATGGATCAGCTTTGGATCGCGTCAGTCGTTGCTTCGGACTGAACCACGACCGGTCCAGAGTTGACCTGAATGGCTCGAGCGGTCGATTCGGCAGCCTTGGCGACCGTGACGGTCAGCACACCATGCTCGAGGTTGGCGGTCGTGGCGTCCGGGTTCAGGCGCAACGGCAGTTGTACCGAACGGCGAACCTCACCGCTTGGGCGTTCACGCCAGAGGTACTTCGGATCGGTGACTGTTCCGGGATCGGCCAACTCGAGTTTTGCGCTGATGGTGAGGACATTTCGCTCGAGTTTGACATCGACACTTTCGGGGGTTGCACCCGGCAGATTGACGGAGATGCTCAGGTGGTCTCCCAGGTCGATCACGTCGAGTGGAAAGGCGTTCGGCTTGGCTGAGACCGTTTCAGAAGTCATTTGGTCGAGCAATTTCCAGGGATTGATTGGGGCTTGGGCGTAGGTTCGCAACATGGTGGTTCCTCCTCGAGCTTTCGGGTTTCACTCTGAAACCCTGATGTGCCAAAGATAGCAGGTTACTCAAGAAGACGAAGTGATGTAAATGACAATATCTGAGTCAGAAGCACTCAGGTATTTAGATTATTTAGACAACGAAGGTGGTTCGACTTACCGGTGAATCCGCCCTCAAGCACATCTGTTAAACCTGCTCCGAAGATCAGTCATCGACGAAAATGGCCCGTGACAAAATCGTAAGGACAGTTCCTGCACACTCAACAACCATGAAGTCACTGCTAAACAGGTCACTGTCAAAAACGCCAACGCTGATCACCCTGACTGCATTGACCATTGCGCTGCTGACAGCCTGCGGCACCATTCCCAGTACAGTTCCCAATACCGTCCCGAAGACACCAAAGCCAAACCCGATCACCACGCCAAGCAAACCAGTCACCCCGGCCAAACCGAACACCATCGAAACCAAAACCGTGACCGTGATCAACGACCCGGTGAAACTCGAGCAGGGCATCACCCGACCTGCCCAAACGTTGCAACTGCAAAGCGTTGGCAAACTTGGAGCGCAAGCCTTCATCGAAAATCCGTGGACTTACGAAATGGTCGCCAGCGTCGCAGCACCAACCACTCCGAACGGCGTTGAAGTACGTGCCACCCACATCACCTTCAACGGCAAATACGCCATCGTGACCTACAACCGCGAGGGAGCCACCTTCGCCGGAGCGCTCGAGGTTTACGACATCAGTGACACCAACCACCCGATCCGCATCTCACAGGCATTGTTCGATGACATGGATGCCAACGTCGTCTCGAGCCCAGACGAGGACCTGACGGGCGTCACCAATGGTCGGTTGTACGTCGGTGGAGCCCGCAAGATCGCCGGAACGGGACACGTTCGCCCCGCCGTCCTGAGCGAATTCCGCATCAGCAAGGGGCACCTCGGTACAGGCATCAAAAGCATCGAACTTGACGGGTACTCCACCAACAGCATCGCCCGCTATGGCCCGCTGGTCATGACCTCGAGCGGCAATGCCGATTGCGAGAACCCTACCGATCCGCTGCGTGGCGGAATCGCCGTGACCCGCAGCAAAATCTTCGAGACTGGATCACCGCTTGAAAGCCTGAAACTCAAGACCTTCTGCAACTCGCAAGCCGTGGCGGTGCATCATGCCGGAGCGAACGAAACTTCGTACCTGGCGGCACTCGAGGCTGGCATTCACGGGAAATTGCAT
>JAYURE010000398.1:0-4745 GCA_043756345.1 Deinococcales bacterium
CAACTCGAACGGTTTGAAGATTGGGTTGTTCTCGAGCTTGACCGGCACGTGTTCGGCGTGATGCGTTGGCGCACCCTCGAACTCGTAGACCAAACTGTCTTTCATTGGCAGCAAGTGTTGCTCGAGCTTGCTGCGGTTGGCGGTGGGAACCCAGCCGCGCAGTGCGAATCCGTACTGACCATTCACACCAGTCTCGAGTGCTTGGTATTGCCCGATTTCGTCGCGCAACTCGAGGCGGGCGTGAGCGATGCTGCCCGCGTGCTCGGATTTGATGCGTGAAAGCTCGGCGTTGATGCGGGTCAGTTCGCTTGGGGCGCTGCGGGCTTGAGCTTCCATCGCGCTCGCGGCCTCACCGAACGGCATGGTTTCGAAACGACCTGGGAATCGCAATTCGCCAAGGCCCGAACGGGTCAAGGCGGTGCGAACGTTCGGCAAATCCTCGCGGCGCACGGCCAGCACACCGGTCGAAACCGCACCGGTCGGCTTGTGGCCCACGCTGAACGCCAAGTTGCCTTCGTTCAATGAACGCTCGAGTTTGCCGAGTTCTTCAGCATCCGCGAAGGTGAACGCCAACAGGCTCACACGGTTTGAACGGTCCAGGGTTCCGGCCAAATCTGCGGCGGCCCGAGCACTCGTGCCGTACAACGTGACCGTGTTCAATTCAGACTCGAGTTCCGATTTCTGCTGCGCGAGCTTGTCGCTGCTGCCACCGATCTCATCCAAGAATGCTTCGCGGTTGTTAATCGCCCGCAAACGCAATGCGTCCGGGGCAACGTTACCGCCACCGACGGCAGCCAACACCGATTCACTGCGGGCCAATTGCCGCTCGAGCTTCGAGCGCGTTTCGGCATCCACACCGGTCAGTTGCGTGCGTGGCAAATCTGCACCCTCAACCGGATCGATATGAACGACCCCAGCCGCTTGGAGGGCTTTGGCCACCTCGAGTTGATCCCGTTTGCGACCCAGGATCAGGACTTGCGTCATTTCAGCAATCGCCATATTCAGTCTCCTCTACGGGGCTTTACGGGATCACTTTGGAAATGACAAGCTTGACCGCATCAGCGACCTTCGCCTGAGCCGCGCTCGAAGCCGCCTCAGCAGCCGCACGCGCACCAGACAAACTCGTCTCGAGAATCGATTTTTCCTCAGCCTCACGCTTGGTTCGGTACTCGGCCTCGAGTGCCTTCGCATCTGCATCGGCCTTGGCGAGAATCGCTTTGGCTTTGCTTTCAGCCTCCGCAATCAAGCTTGCGACCTGATCACGTGCAGCCTGAACCTTGCCAGAAAGCACCTGCTCGCGTTTCGCCAAATCTTGTAACACACCGCCTGAAGACTCCATTCACACCTTCCTTATTGCACGCCACCCGGTCTGGGTCACGTTTATCTGATACATACTGTGATACTGAGAGCATTCATGCCGATACCGAGGGGCTTGTTGTGGCTCCTCGAGAGTGCGTTCAACAACCCTCACACCCGAAATAGATAAAATCCTAGATGCTAGCCCGAGAATCCTAACACGCGGGCCTCGAGCGGGAAAGCGCAAACACGGACATGCGTACACATTGCGCCATGATCAATGTCGCAGAAAACCCGAGGACAGTTGACCCGGAACGAAGTCCCCGCAGTGGTTACAGGATTCTGGTCCAAGTAACATCGTGCATGGACTTGCGAGAACTTCAGGCTCGAGCGCTCGAGAACCCGTTTCGTTCCGGCACAGAGGTCATGTTGGCAATGACTGAAGAATTGGGTGAGGTGGCGACCGAAGTCGCACTGCTCGAGAGAATCGGCTCAAAGGCAAATTGGCAAAAGGAACCGAGCCGCGAACGACTGGCCACCGAGATCACACACCTGCTGAACTGCACGTTCGCGCTGGCAAATCAGTTCGGAATTGACCTGAGCGAAACCTACCGTCCGAAATAGGCTCGAGCTTTACCGCAGCACTTTGAATTTCGAGACGGTCAGGTACAGCTCGTCGTCGGTGGCTTTGATGATCGGGTCCAAAGTGACTTGGCTTGGAATCCCACCCTTGTCAAAAATGGCGGCAACACGACCACCAGATTTCAGGGTTTTGCGCATTCCGGCGAACAGTCGGTCCATGCTCGAGTATGCGATGGGTGCGCCTTTGCTCATGGCGATGACTTGGGATTTTCCGCGATTGACTTTGAATTGTGCCATGCCGAGGCGTGGGGCGCAGAAGCAGGTGCGCTCGAGGGTGAACGAGTATTTTCGCACCCGTTTGGCCAGCCAGCGTGATTCGTATTTGGCCAGGCTGACTTTGGTGAGTTCTTCGGGTTCTGCCGGGCCAATCCTTGGCGTGGCGAAGCTCGAGCTGGTCAGGACAAGAATGGCGGTCAATGCGAGCAGGTTTGTTTTCATGCCGTAGCGTAATGACGTTGTACTCGAGATCAGATGAGAGTCTGTTCAGCGAACCTTGACGCTTGAGTTCAGACGGCGCGACCCGTGACCGCTCCGACTGCGTTTAACAATTCGAGTTCGGTGAACGGTTTGATCAGGTAACGCAAGCTCGAGAATCTGGCCCGCCATCCCAGCCGGGGTTCTTCACGAACGATGGCGACAATCGGTGTGTGATTGCGACCTTTAACACTGCGCAAAATCTTTGCACCTTCAACTGGATCGGGCCATTCCATCAGGATGGTGTTGGGTCGGTACGTGCCGAGAAGGACTTTGGCCCGCTCGAGGTCCGGGGCGACCATCACACGGTAGCGTTCGCGGGTCAGTGCGAGCGTGGCGAGGCGACGCACGGTTTGTGATTCGGAGACGATCAGCACCCATGGGTCTTCGGGTTTGACGGCGGCCTCTTTCAGAATGCCGTTCTCGTGCAGCAGGTACAACTGGCGGTAGGTTTCACCCTCAGGAATGTCGAGTTCTGCGGCGATGCTGGCGGCGGTGCGCATCCCATCGATCAGGTGTAACAATTCCCATTGCCCGACCGAGAGTTTGACATTCCCGTCGCTGCCGGGGGCTTTCGCGGTTAGCTCGAGGACGGCGTGCGGCTTGACTTGCCCGCGACGCCATTCGTCGAGGCGTCGGGTCGATTCCATCAGCAAGCCTTGCGCGTCCATCGTGTGCGGCGTCGGCACTTGCGAGGAATCTGCACCGCGTTCTTTGAAATTAAAACGGGCTCGAGGGTTGTCGCTCCAGACGAGCATTTCGATCATCGCGTCCAAGACTTGCGCCTCGAGACCATTGCGCAATTCGGTTTCATCGATGATGCCGCTGCGTACCGCCATCATGCCGAGCGGCGTGTGCGGATTCTCGCGGACTTGGCGTTGAATCAGGGCTTGGACTTCCTCTGGGGCCATCAACTCGAGGCGCACCAGATACTCACCGAGACTCGCGCCATCTTCGACTCGGGCGTACAGAACGCGACCCATCTCGAAATGCGAGCGGGCCTCACGTTCATCGAGGGTCACGCTTAAAACACCAGATTTCTGACCGCTGGCGATCAGATGGAAGATGTCTTGCAATGGTACTTCGCGCAGTCGCCCTTGAATCATGCTCTATCAGTGTAGCGATGCGGCCCGAGAATAACGGGTCAAAACTGGCTCGGCCAGGTGATCAGAAGGGCGATTTGAACCTCGAGCCTCCACTTCAGGCTGGGTGAATCGGATAAGGTGAGACTCAAGATCATTTATGATTCCTGCTGACATCCGATCCATTCCTGAAGTTGTCGTGTTTCAAACGACAGCCTCAGTATTTTGTGATTTGCTCGACTTGGATTCACCTCAACCTGAGTCGTGGATTCGTGAAGTTTTGATGGCCCTGTCCGATTTGTACGGGGCAGCAAACAAGTTATCAATGCTCGAGCCAGTTGAGTTTTCAGAGGACATTCCCGAAGAATTCAGAATCGATCACGATCAATGGAAAGCAATTTATGACCGGGTTTCTCGAGCACTGTCCTGGTATTTGACGTATTTCGATTTGACCGAATCGCTCGATCCTGAACAAAAGCCATTTATCGGTGATTTGGCCGATGACCTTGCCGACGTTTACCGGGATTTAAAACCAGGACTTCACGCCATTGCAAATCAAGACGATACTGTGATGGGCGCGGTTCTCTTTGAGTGGCAATTTTCGTTTCAAAGTCATTGGGGCAATCATGCCGTGAACGCCTTAAAGCTTTTACACCAGCTTGTCCATTGCTGATCGGCTCGAGTTTTACTTGTTGTTCTCGCCGCTCGGCAGCGCATTTTTCATGCGTTCGATGCGTTCGGAAATCTCGGTTTGCAACCTCGAGACTTCACCTTCGAGTTGGTCTTGCGCCCCGTCTAGCTCGAAGCGTAAGCGCATGATTTCTTCAACGCCTGCAAGGTTGACGCCGAGTTCTTGGGTCAGGCGGCGAATCTCGCGCAGGTGCTCAACATCACGTTCGGAATACAAACGGGTTTTGCCGCTCGAGCGTCGTGGTCGGATCAAACCTTTGCGTTCGTACAACCGCAAGGTTTGCGGGTGCATGTCCACGAGTTCCGCCGCGACCGAAATCACGTAAACCGGGCGGTCTTTTGGATCGGTCGAGTTGTCCAAACCCGTGTGTTCAAAATGCCCACGAATCGCACCCTCAAGCCGAACGATTTCACCCTCGAGTTGCGCCTGCACATCGTCGAGTTCATGACGAAGTTTCATGACCTCTTCGACACCGGCAAGGTTGACGCCGAGTTCTTGGGTCAATCGGCGAATTTCGCGCAGGTGTTCAACATCACGTTCGGAGTACAGGCGGGTTTTGC
>JAYURE010000399.1:0-1755 GCA_043756345.1 Deinococcales bacterium
GCATGGTTTTGTGGCAAGTTCCGGCTTTGAAGATGGCGGCGGTTGGGTTTTGGTCAATGAACGCGTCGACTTCTTCGGCGGTGTTCAGGGCGTACATGTTTTCGCGTAAACTCATGGATTCCTCTTTCGGCCCGAGCGGATTTGGCTCGAGCGTGGTGCTGTTTGTCATTCTTGATGATTTTGCGTGCTTCAACCGTCATCAGGACGACACAAGAGGCTCGAGCGTGTCTGGCATGCTCGAGCCTCTTGATGGTTTTTCAAATCAGTTTTTGAGGGTTACGCGCAAAGTGGTGCGAACATCGCTCGCCATGTCTGAGACGACCGAGAGCAACTCGGCCACGCCGAAGGACAGGATTGAAAGCAGGAACGAACCCAGCAGGTAGAACACGGGATACGCCCAAGTCATGACGCTGTCTTTTTCGCCGGGAACGGTCGCTGCGGCCATGCCGATTCCGGCCAGAATGAAAATTCCGGCCAGCAAGCGCAACCAACGCGCCAACGGTTTGAGGCTCGCGGCAGATTCAACCAGGGTTGGGTTGATATTGACGCTCGAGGGATGGCGCGTCTCGAGTGAAACTTTCGGATCGAACGCCTCGCCAGACCAGTCATTCGAGGAGGGCACGACGCTGGGTGCCTTGAGCGCCCCGAGTGAACCACTTTCAAACTGATTGTCCGGCAGCGCGTATCCAAGCGCATCGGCTTTGGAATCGTTGCGGTTTTGATCACCGTATTTGACATCCATGCGTGGACGGCTCGGCGGAATTTCTTGTGAGGCTCGAGGGTTGAGGTTCGGCACGCCCGGATTCAGTCCGCCCAGGTTCGGTACAGACGGTGGAATCTCACTGGTGGCCCGTGGTGAGAACACGCCAGAATCCGTGACCTTGGGTGGGCTCAACTCTGGTCGTGGTGTACTCAAGCCAGGATCGGTCATTCGAGAAAGTACGGCCGGATCGAGCGGTGGCAACTCGAGCGTCTGGCGTTCCAAATGCAGATCAGAAGAGCCATTGAGTTTGCTGGCCCCATTGAGGTGAGCCCCGTTCAGGCTGGCCCCATTGAGCGAACTTGCACCATTCAGGCGTGTCGCGGGTGGCACACTTGGCGAACCGTTGGCGAACCTCGAGGTGGGCAGTTCATCCCACGGATCGACCGGAGCACCCTCCACCAGTTTCGGTGGTGAGGTCAACGTCGCTTTGGCCTGCGCGACCGATGTTTTGACCGATTCAAAAAAGAATTTCAGTTCCGTGACATCAAAGCCGCGAATGCTGCCCTCAATGCTCGAGCCCTGGCTGCTGCGCACACTTAAGGCCCCAGAACTGGTTGTTGCAACCTTGGTGATGTCGCGCAAATCGGTGCGTTGCACACCGGTTTCATCGGCGTAAACAAGTTCGCGCTGCGTGACCACGAGCGCCTTGTCTGGCCCGTTCAAGCGCGTGCGAATGTCATGGTCGAGAACCCCAACTTCGCGTAAACGCGTTTCAATTGCCTCCATTGCGTGCCTCCTGGGTGCGTTGGGCTTGTTGCCCTTCGGTTGCGCCCTTTCGCGCCTTCACCCTCCAACCTTTTCGGCTAAACCTTTTTGGCCTCACCAATTTGGTCCCCCGAGGAAGATGTCGTCTCTCATACTATACTCGATAAAAGCAAGAATTGCCACGTCCTGAACGGCGTGGGTCGCCTCAGAGACCGCTAATTGACGATGGCCCAGGCGTGATTGTCACTGGCCTGGTGTCCTAGACTGATCCCAGCCCATGTTTGAGT
>JAYURE010000400.1:0-4741 GCA_043756345.1 Deinococcales bacterium
CCACCGAGTGTCGAAGCGACTTGGCCGCCGTTCCATTCGCCCGCGCCGCCACCGCCGCCCAAGAAGGCACGGTTGCCGCTCGTGTCCAATGGACGTCCGCCGAAACCACCGACGTTATCGCGTAAATCTCCACCCCAGGCCGCTGCGCCAGGAGCCAAAGTTAATGCATCTTGATTGCTGGAAAAGTATGTGTAACCACCACGCCCGCCACCCGGTGAGACATCGGTGGCAAACCCTGCGGCCTCGAGGTTCCAGGCGTCCGCCCAGTTTGCCGTGGCAACTGACTTGCTGCCAGTGCCGTTCCAGCCGATCAGCGCACCACCGTTTGAACCGCCACCGCCTCCACCGTTATGTCCGTTACCGCCACCGCCACCATTGGCGGCTGCACCACGTCCAAACGCGCCGTTGGTCAGTGCTGCCGTCGGGCCTGCAATACCTTCACCTTTGGCAGTGCTTGTGGCATCCGTGGCATATCGATATCCGACTTCAAGGTTGGCCCCAGCAGCAGTCGTGGCCGCATTCGTGTCGGGCGCTGCACCTCGGAAGCCCATTGCGTTTACATTGATCGCACCTGCACTCGAGAGTGTGGTCGCGCCACTGACATCAGCGACAACAATGCCGCCAATCGTGCCATTCCAAGTCGATGCGGTGATCGAACCAGCGCCCGAAACGGTCAGGCTCGAGAGTTGCGGCACGCGGATGACCTGCGTGTAGTTTGGATCGAACGCAATCAGTGCGCCGCATTCGCTGGACAGGGTGATGGTGTTGCCCGTGATGCTACCGACAGTCACGAATTGGTATCTACCGCTGTTGTTGTACGCGGTCACGTTTCCGTACGCGGCGGTGTCGGTCGTGTCGATGCTTGCGCCCTGTGCTTGGTAAAGCATCAGCAGGTCGCCCGTGACCAGCACGCCACCACTGACTGGGGCTCCGCTGGTCAGATTGGCGATGGCGTCCACCGTGATGCTCTTGGCTGTGGTGTCAATTGCGGTCAGGTCGGCATACTGATTAATGATCTGGTTGGCGGCGGTCACGGTCAATGCGCCATCAAATCCCGGTGTGGCGGCATTTGCCGGTTGCTGCCAGGTCAGAAGCGTGGTCAGCATCGCGCCGATACCCAATGCCGGGGCGAGCCAATTTTTTAGACGGTTCATCGACGACCTCCGGGGGTTGTATCGGCGCACTCAAGCGGGTGCGTCGGTTCAACAATGTGTGCAAAGCCATCGGACGAGAGGCTCAAATGAACTGCATGACGAGGGTGTATGTGTCTCATTTTTGGTTCCTTGCGCGGTCAGACTCGACCAAAGTTGAGGAAAAAATAGTTGCTGCACAAATGAAAAGCATCATGTCGAACACCATATCCGGGCCGGACCCGGGATCAATGGTCATTTTCCTCACCGTTTCCTATAGGCGTTTCTAAATGGACCGAATATCAAGCAAAAATACGCAAATGAGGCACTCGGCCCTGTCTCTCGAGCATGGGAAAGATGTGAAAATCGCAGGACGCATGAGACGCACTTTTTGCGATAAGGAACACTTTTTTAGCTCGAGACCAATTCCAAAAGCGAAACGCTGCTAAACTTGAACACATGACGCTTTTACAACTCAGCGAAACAAAACCGATGGTTGAGCCGGTGATCGAAAATACTGACCGTCAAGCCATCCTCGAGATGGTCAAGGATTTTTGCAAAACCCAAATCGCACCGCTCGCCAAGCAATACGACCGCAGCGGCGAGTACCCCTGGCCTCAACTCGAGAAACTGGCCGAACTCGGATTGCTCGGGGCAACCGTGCCCGAATCGCTCGGCGGGGCGGGATTGGATGCGGTCACGTATGCCATGTGCCTCGAGGAAATCAGCAAAGCCGATGCGAGTGTCGGCGTGATCGTCAGTGTCACCAACGGGCTGCCGCAACAGATGATCCTGAAGCACGGCACCCCCGACCAGCAAAGCAAATACCTCGAGCCGCTCGCCCGAGGACAACACATCGGCGCGTTCTGCCTGACCGAAGCGAATTCTGGGTCCGATGCCGCCAGCCTACGCTCCAGCGCGACCCGAGACGGCACCGACTGGATTCTGGACGGCCAAAAAGTCTGGATCACCAGCGGCGGGCAGGCGCACACGTACCTGGTCATGGCACGAACCGACAACGTGCGCGGCGCTCGAGGTGTCAGTTGCTTCGTGCTCGAGAAAGACATGCCCGGATTGAGTTTCGGCAAGCCCGAAGAGAAACTGGGATTGCACGCGGCGCACACCACCACTGTCAGTATGGATGGCGTTCGAGTACCCGACGCTAACCGAATCGGCGCAGTCGGTGAGGGCTTGCTGATCGCCCTCTCAAGCCTGGACGGAGGACGCATCGGCATCGCCATGCAAGCCATTGGCATCGCCCAAGCAGCTTTTGAAGCAGCCCGAGATTACGCGATGCAACGCGAACAGTTCGGCTCGAGGATTTCCGAATTTGAAGGCGTTTCGTTCAAGATTGCAGACATGGCCACACGAATCGAAGCGGCGAGATTGCTCGCGCTCGAGGCGGCCCGACACAAAGATGCGGGCAAGGACTTCACCAAACTCGCGTCGATGGCGAAACTTTTTGCATCCGAAACCGCAACGTTTGTCACCAAAGAGGCGATTCAGATTTTCGGCGGCAACGGCTATTCACGCGAGTATCCGGTCGAACGCCACTACCGCGATGCCAAAATCACCGAGATTTACGAAGGCACCAGCGAAATTCAACGCCTGGTGATCTCGAGACAGATTTTCCGCGAATTCAAACACTAAAACTCTCAAGCCTTCATTCGCGTGATGCGGTGAATGCCTGATACCATCCTCGAATGCAACTCAAAAATCAACTCAAACAAGCGCTGATCAATCTCTTACCGTCCGAAGCCGCCGATCTCGAGGTTGTGATCCAAGATGTTCCCGCCGGAAAACCTGGCGATTATGGTTCACCATTGGCATTCGTGCTGGCAAAAACCTTGAAACAAAATCCGGTGCAAGTCGCCGCAGATTTGGCATCTCGAGTCTTGCTGCCCGCCGGAATTGCTCGGGCCGAAGCGGTTGGACCGTTTCTGAATTTCTTCGTGGATACCGCTGGGTTTGTGGCAGGCGTGGTCAACTCGAAGCACGAAACCACGCCAAAAAACCGCAAGGTGATCATCGAACACACCAGCGTCAACCCGAACAAGGAATGGCACGTTGGACATATTCGCGGCGCATTGATTGGTGATGCCATGGCCCGGATTTATGAAAAGAGCGGCTACACCGTCGAGGTTCAAAATTACATTGACGACACCGGCCGACAAGCCGCCGACAGTCAATACGCGATCAAACATTACGGCGCGACCTGGGACGGCAAGCAAAAATATGACCATTGGCTCGGAGAGTTGTACGTGCGATTGCACGCGGATTTCCCAGAAAAATCCGAAATCAAAAAAACCATCGAAACCGAAGTCACCGAAGTAATTCATGCCCTCGAGCGTGGCGATTTGCGCGAAGAAATCGCCAAAGTGCTGCGATCACAACTTGAGACGGCGTACAGCTTGGGCATCGAATACGATTTGCTGGTTTGGGAATCGGACGTGGTGCGGGCCGGATTTGTCGAGAAGGCGCTCGAGATTTTTGGAACCCGACTTGAGACACCAAGCGAAGGAAAATACCTTGGCGCGAAAGGCGTGGACCTCTCCCCTTTCGTTCCCGGACTTGAGGAACCGTTCAAAGTTTTGGTGCGCGGCAACGGCACCTTCGTTTACGAAACCAAAGACATCGCCTATCACTACTGGAAATTCGGATTGTTTGAAGGACTCGAATATCAGCAATTCGCGGTTGAACCAAGCGGCAAGGAATTGTGGACCTCGAACCCCAATGGTGAGCACGAACCGGACGGTCATAAGTTCGCACACGCAAACGAAGTTGTGAACGTGATTGATGCTCGACAGTGGTTGGCGCAGATGGTCGTCAAGGCGGGACTGTCATTGATCGCCGATGGAAACTTTGTTGAAGCATACCATCACCTGGCGAACGAAACGGTCTTGCTCGAGGGTGGTGCGATGAGTGGGCGCAAAGGCACCACCGTTCCCGCAGATGAGGTCATTGCTGAAGCAAAAGTACTGGCGTTGCAGGAGACGACGAAACGCAGCCCTAGCCTCGAGAATCTAGAACTCGTCTCAAATCAAGTTGGTTTGGGAGCGCTGAAGTTTGCGTTCCTGAAAGCCGAACCGAAACGTCAAATTGATTTTCATTTCGACCGTGCCCTTGCGCTGCAAGGTGATACGGCTGTCGTGGTGCAATACGCGCATGCTCGAGCACGCAAAATTAAACGAGAATATTTGTTGAAAGAATTTTCTGGGGTTGCCGATTGGAGTCAAGTTGGACCACTTGAACTCGAGCTGGCGAAGACGGTGGCAAAATACCCCGAAGTACTCGAAATGTGTATCCGTGACACGACACCGCATCCAATGTGCGCGTTTACACTCGAGTTAGCGACAAACTTAAATGGGTATTACAACCACAAAGATGCAAATGGTAAATCGGATACGAAAATTCTGGACTCCGAACCTGGATTGCGTGAGGCGCGTCTCGAGTTGGTCGTGCGCGTTGCCGATGCGATCCGTGAAGCGTTGGGCGTGCTGGGAATTGAAGCGCCGGACGAGATGTAAGGTTGGCTCGAGAATATGGGTTGGATTGATCCTCGCTTCGCGGGCGAACATGGAGTTCGCCCCTACAACATTTGCGTAGGGGCG
>JAYURE010000401.1:0-1744 GCA_043756345.1 Deinococcales bacterium
GTTAAAAGTTGAACAGGTTGAAATGTCAATATGGCGTTCAATACGGACAAACCGATGACCACCAATAGATAGGTCAGGTCTTTGGTGGACATTGGATCAGTGCGATAACGCAAAATGCTGAAGATGGCCATTGCGCCGAACGCAAAACCCAGAGACACTTTCGCCTGAATCATAAAGAACATCACAAAAAAGATCACCATGCCAAACACCAAAAAACTAAACGTCAAATTTCGGTTGCGATTTTGTGGATAGTACAAGAAGCGTACCAAGACAAATAAGGACACCAGGTGAAACAGAAAACGAACCAAGAAATCTGGGGGCATTTGAAGATCAAGCATGATTTTCGATCCTTTCGATTGCAAGTCGCTGAGGCTTGAAAGCATTGGCTTTGAGGTTCGGGTACAACAAGCCGCAACCGACGCTGTACTTGGAAAAACGCTGACCACGCAAATGCGCCTGATGCGCTATCGGCAAGAAGGTCGTGACCTTCCCTGAATACTTCAACTCGAGGATCACCAGCTTCCCAAATCCAGGTGTCAGACGCGATTCGGGCAGGCCATAGGCGAGGTCCAAATCAATCGTCAAACGTTCCGCCGAATGCTTGCCGACAAGCGTGATCCGACGGCACCAAACCTCGAGTTTCGGTTCCAACACACGTTGCTCGAGCGGTCGTTGCGTCGCAAAAAAGTCTTTGGGCAGGTTGTGACTCCAATCCGAATCGCTCTCGAGCTTCACGCGCTCCTTGCAGGTCCTGCCTTTCTCGCGCACCTTGACTTCAAAAAACACCGTGTCCGTGTACAAGTAATGCCGATAGCGAACCTTGTAACGGCTCGGCTTGCCATTGTGATGCGCCATGTACAACGCAAAATTTGGCGTGTCCAAATACAAACTGCGATAACCCATCGCCCGACCACCATCGATCTCGAGCACAAAATAATCCTCACGCAACCGTGGGAGCATCTCGAGCAACGTGTCCATGTGACAGACGAATTTGGCTTCCGAACGGTTCATCAACGCAGCCTTCGCGGAATCCTCGAGCGAGATTGGCGTGAAGCTTTCGATCAATTGATCGACGATGTGCGGCGCGACACCTGCTTCGCATGTTTTGGCTGGCTCGAGATGATGGTTCACTGTGGGTTGAGGATGATGAATAGAAAATCCCATGTGCGTGCCTCCAAGTCAACTGATCAACACCTGACAATTGGAGCGTAACGCCAAATGGAATTTTGCAATACTGAACAACGTCGAATCAATCATTGGACCAAAGTCGGAATGCTGGTGCTTGGCTCGAGCCTTATTCGTTGATCAGCGCCAGGTCCGTCACGAATGGACGATGGTCCGAGGCTTGATCATTGACTGCGAACGCTCGAGTGGCCCGCAGACGCGAATTGAACCAAACGTGATCAATGCGAATCACTGGCAACCGCGAATTGTACGTGAAGCCAAAACCCCAACCGGCCTGCTCAAACGCATTGCTGTATTTCGCTCGCAAGCTCGAGTACATTGCGCCACGTGGCGTGGTGTTGAAATCGCCACCGATCAGCAATGGTGTTTTTTGATCAAGCTCGAGCAGAATTTTCGTCATGCCCAAACGCACCAAAGCATTCTTGTTGATCCGATCCAAAGTATTCGTGTTGCGCGAGGCGAGCCCCTGAAAATCCAGGGTCGTGTAATGCATGTTCACAACCCGGACAGCTTGACCGTTGACATCCAGCGTGACCTCGAGCAGCGGACGCCGATTTTT
>JAYURE010000402.1:0-1744 GCA_043756345.1 Deinococcales bacterium
CGGTTTTGCCTCCCGGTCCGGTGTAGCCGCCCCACATCCCATTCAACTCCAAGGTCGGTCGCGTCCATTGTCGCTCGAGCGTGCTGTGATCGGGTTCGCCAAAGGTTTTGGATGCGCCGATGCTTTCAAGATACGTTGCATCATCGAATGGAATTGTGTGGATCGCCTCGAGTTCGGACACTGAAAGTTCTTGCACACGGTCGTGAAATCCTGCGACAGTCACACGTCCGTTCACGTCATGCAAGCTCGAGACGAGTCGCGCCATCGCGCTCAGCGGATTCATGATTCCGCCACCGTGACGGCCAGAATGCAAATCCTTGCTTGGTCCGGTCAGCGTGAACTCGAGGCTGCTCAATCCCCGACTCGAGATGTTGACCGACGAGACACCAGGACGCCACATCGCACCATCGGCGGACAAAACGAAATCAGCCTTGAGGCGCGAAGCGTTTGCTTTGACGAGATCCTCGAGGTGTAGGCTGCCAACTTCCTCTTCGCCCTCGAGCAAGAATTTCAAGTTGACTGGTGGCTGGCCCGAAACCTTACCGAATGCCTCGGCAACGAGAATCGGAATTAGCATTGGACCCTTGTCGTCCGATACGCCACGCGCAAAAAGCCGTTGCTCGCCATGCTCGAGACGCACCTCGGGCTCGAATGGGGGAGACGTCCATTTCTCGAGTGGATCGGGCGGTTGCACATCGTAATGGCCATAAACGAGAACGGTCGGCGCATTCGCATCGGTGATCCACTCGCCGTACACCACCGGATGCCCCGGCGTCTCGATGATCTCAACCTCAGGCACACCGGCACGCTCGAGCCGATCCGCAACCCAACGCGAGGCTCGAATCAGATCGTCACGAAACTTCGGATCGGTACTGACACTCGGGATGCGAGCGAACTCAATCAACTCCTGTAAGTACGCATCAAAGTTCGACTCGAGGTGAGCGAGAACAGGTTCAATCATTTGCCGCCGTCCACGCTGAGCACCTGACCACTGACCCAAGCCGCCAGATCGGACGCGAAAAACACCACGCCATTGGCAATGTCTGCCGGTGTACCGAGGTGCCTCATGGCAATGTTCTCGAGCAATTTTTTCTGCCCGTCCTCACCGTAGGAAGCCCATTGGCGTTCGGTCGTCGGATTGGAGAGCACGAACCCCGGCGCGATGCAATTGACCGTGATGTTCCACGATCCGAGTTCGTGACACAGTTGCCGCGTCAAATTGATCAACCCTGCTTTCGCACTCGCATACGCTTGAATTCCAGTCAAGCTCGGGCCGAGTCCAGCGCCGCTCGAGATGTTGATGATTCGACCCCAACCGGAGGACTTCATGCCGGGTGCGACCGCCTGCGCCGTGTAAAACGCCGCGCTGAGGTTGACCGCCACGATGTCATTCCATTCCTTGGGCGTGACCGTCTCGAGCGGCTTGCCGACCTGTCCGAGCACGCCGCCCGCATTGTTGACCAGAACATCGACCTGCCCGATTTCTCGAGCCGCCTCGAGCACCGCGTCCGGATTCGTCACGTCCACGGCACGAACCTCGCAGTGACCTGAAGCCAAAGCTTTTGTCTCCTCGAGTTCTGCTGCGATCAAATCCCAGGCGTGAACCTTCGCGCCAAGGCTCGAGAAGCTGTGCGCGATGGCCCGCCCGAAGCCGTGCGCCGCACCGGTGACGATCACGGTCTTGTTGTCGAATCGAATGTTCATGACTACCTCCGTGATCTGTGTAACAAATTCAGGCTCGAGC
>JAYURE010000403.1:0-1744 GCA_043756345.1 Deinococcales bacterium
GGGTGCACCGTCAGGTAGATTTGGTGCGCACGGCGCACCCTACAGGCTCAGCCAACCTGCTCGAGTTTGCCTGAGCTGAGTCTGCGCTGCTCGAGCAACTTTTCGAGCAACCCCCGAACCACGTCTTCAGTGGTCACAGTTCCGCTCGAGAGCGCCTCGAGCACTTCTCGGCCCGAGCCATCGACCAGGGCGCGAACTTGATCGTGTACCGCGCTGAGCAGTTCAAAGCGTGCGCGTTCGAGGCGGCGTGACTCGAGGCCAGAGGCTCCCAGATGCGTTCGGTGCGTTTCCAGGGCATTCAGTACCAACGCGGCCCCCTGACCGGCACTCGAGACCGTCTGCACGACCGGAGGCCACCAGGTGTGTTCATCGTGCGCCCCAAGCTCGAGGGCAGCTTTGATTTCACTCTCCAGACGGTCGGCTCCGGGCAGATCTGCCTTGTTGATCACGAAAACATCGGCGATTTCCATGATGCCCGCTTTGAACGCCTGCACCGCATCTCCGCCAGCCGGGGTCAGGATCAACAACACGTGATCGGCAACTCGAGCGATGTCGATTTCGCTCTGACCCACGCCGACCGTTTCGAGGAAGACGCGATCAAATCCGAACGCCTCGAGCGCCGCAAGTGCCGAAACGGTCGCTCGGGCCAACCCGCCGAGCGCCCCTCGAGAGGCCATCGAACGCACGAACACGCCCCGGTCCTGATGGTGCCGGGTCATGCGAATCCGATCACCCAGAATCGCGCCACCAGAGAATGGGCTCGAGGGATCAATCGCGAGGACCGCAACTTTTTCACCTCGAGCGCGACATTCAACGATCAACTGATCGGTCAGGGTGCTTTTGCCCGCACCGGGTGCTCCGGTCACACCGATCACTTGGGCACGTCGTCCGGCCTGACGCACCTCGCGCAGAATCTCGAGACCACGCGAATCGTTCGCCTCAAGCAGCGTTAACGTGCGGGCCAGGGCACGTTCATCACCCGCGAGGAAATTGTCGGTCAAAGCCATACGATCATCGTACCGTTCCAGAACAAGACGAAAGACCAAAGTGAAAAGAGGAAAGGAAAGGCTCGAGGGCTTACTTTCCTCTTTTCACTGCTTTTACTTTTCTCTGAACTTACCCGTGAACGAGATCGGGATTGCTGCTCGGGCTGGGCGTCAAATCCTGACGGAACAACGCGACAACCGGCTCGAAACCAACCTTGCGGGCCAACGCAATCGATGCGGCATTGTCCGGGTGCGTTTTGATCGAGATCGAACGCACACCCTGACGGCGGGCCTCGGCGATTCCAGCCTCGAGCAATTTCGAGGCAATGCCCTGATTGCGTGATTCTGCTTGCACGAAATACGCGACAGCGAGAACATTTTCGGAACCTTCTGGCGTCCACCAGGCCGCACCGACATCGTTGCCATCCAACGTGGCGATGTGCGCGAAACCGTTCTCGGCAATGGCTTCCAAAACCAGTTCAACGCTGCGTTCCAAGCTGGCGTTTCCTCGAGCCACCAATCGTGGGTACTCGTGGTACGCAGACTCAATGCAGGTCTTCAGGAGGGCTTCGTCGGCAGATTGGGCAACGCGAAACTCGAGCATGGCTGGCATTCTAACGCGGATCTGCTTTGAATGAAATCAAATGCAAGTAACAAACCAAAACCGTGCGAACGTTTTGTGCGTTCAACACGGTTCTCAATGCTCAAAATTAGACTCAGAACTCAGAAAATCCGAACTGAACCCGAGCAGATCAATT
>JAYURE010000404.1:0-4709 GCA_043756345.1 Deinococcales bacterium
ACCAGGCGTTTGTCAAAATCCACGCTGGCATTGAAGGCTTCAACGAGTTTGTCGGTGGCGGCTTCGAAGCGTCCACCCCACGGTTTTTTCGGATTGCTCATGATTGATCCTTCATACCCATTCACCTTTGGGCGGTCCGCGATGAAACAAATACTTGCGCATCGTGATTGGTTTTTGAGACTTCGGATTCGCATGCGAGTAGGTGATGCCCTCGTCTTCAAAAAAGCCTTGACGTTTGTAAAACTCGAGTAGACCCGGTTCATCGGTGCGCACGGCAAGACGCAATTCTTCGATGCCCCTGGATGTGGCCCGCATCATGACTTCGTTCATCAGCCAAGTTGAGAGTCCACGTCCACGATGTTCGGGCAGGATGCCCAAGCGTCCAATCTCGAGCGCCACTGGTCCAGCCTTGGTTCCATCCTCGAGTGTGTGATAGACGGGAAAATAACGAATGCTACCAACTGGAATGCCTGCCAATTCCATGATGATCGCAGAACCATCCTCGAGATCGCTCAAGGTTTTTTCGGGTGTTTCACGGTGCCCGCTCGAATTCTCTGGTTTGCCAATCCAGCAGGCGCGGGTGAGTTGCGCGATCAGTTCGGCATCGTCTTTTGTTGCGTTGCGTAAATTTGGAATCATTTCGCCTCGTCCAACGCGAGCCGCACCGCAAGTCCGCCGAGTACGGTCGCCATGATCCATTTTTGAATTTGAATTCTGGTCGGATTTGAAGAAAACCACGCAGCAACCGTTCCAGCCGTGAAGACGATCATGGCGTTGACGCTCGCGCTGACCATGATTTGCGTCAAACCCAACTCGAGGCTTTGTAAAAAAGTTGAACCGTATTCGGGTTTGATAAATTGCGGCAAGATCGCCATGTAGAAAACAGCGATTTTCGGATTGAGCAAACTGGTGAACAATCCCATTTGGAAGAGTTTCAAGTTGGAATCTTGCGGCAAGTCACGCACCTCAAACACGGCTCGAGCGCCGGGTCTGATGGTCGTCCAAGCGATCCACAGCAGGTACGCCGCGCCGGTCAATTTGAGGGTCGTATACGCGAACGGGACCGCAAACAATATCGCAGTCATGCCGAGCGCCGCCGAAAGCATGTAGAACAAGAATCCGATCACCACGCCCGCGAGTGAAATCAAACCAGCCGCACGACCTTGGCAGATGCTTCTCGAGACGAGGTACATCATGTTCGGGCCGGGCGTTAACACCATGCCGAGCGCGGCAAGCATGAACAGTGCGAGTTCATTGAGTGGGATCATGGTTCACCTCGAGACCAAGGAGACGGCAGTCAGTGTTTCGAATCCATCGTTGAAATAAATTTTTGTATTTGATTCCAGTGTCAGGATGATGGATGAATTCGTGAGTTCGTATCGAAACGAGAGTGATTTTTCGCGTAAAGCTTTTTGGATCGTTTCAAGGTCTGCGTTTTCTCGGATCACCCACGGCTCGAGTTGATGAGGTTTGTTCAAGATCGGAATGTTGTTGATTCCAGAGAACCAATCAGTATGAATTATCCACAATTGCATTTGATGAAATAGCATTTGAACATCGCCGTAGTGACAGAACTTGTCTTCGTGTGGTCTGGTGTTTCCCCAGCCTGTGGGTTCGCCCAGAAATATGGTCATCTCCGTTTCGCTGCTTCCAATTTTTAACGCACCGAATTGTCCAGTTCGGCAAAGCTCGAGCAGTGAAATGATCTGACCTTCTTGCATCTTCAATCCCGGCCCAACCTGGCGCGAACTCGAGCCCGCAGCGCGTTCAATTTGATGAATCCGCCCGCGTCGGCCTGGTCGTAGACGGTTTCTTTTTCGAACGTCACGAGTTGCGGATCGTAGAGGCTAACCGGGGATTTGCGTCCGACCAGAATGCAGTTGCCTTTGAACAGTTTGAACCGTGCAATGCCGCTGACGCTTTTGGCGACGTGATCGAAGTAGGTTTGCATCGTTTCGCGTTCTATCGTGAACCAGAATCCGTTGTAAACCAGTTCGCTGTATTTGACCGCCATCGCGTCGCGGGTGTGCAGCACTTCGCGGTCGAGCGTCAGTGATTCGACGGCGCGACGTGCGTGATACAGGAGCGTGCCGCCTGGAGTTTCGTAGACCCCTCGAGATTTCATGCCGACGAAGCGGTTTTCGACCAGATCGACCACGCCGATGCCGTGGCGTCCCGCGATTTTGTTGGCCGTCTCGAGCAGTGCTGCCGGTTTGAGTTTCTTGCCGTTGATGGCGATTGGGTTGCCCCCGACGAATTCGACTTCGACGTATTCGGCTGCGTCTGGCGTGTTCTCGAGCGTGTTGGTCAGTTTGAGCATGTCTGCCGGTGGTTCGGCCCATGGGTCCTCGAGAATGCCGCCCTCGTATGAAATGTGCAGTAGGTTCGCGTCCTGGCTGTACGGTTTTTGGGCGGTGACGGGCACGGGGATGTTGTGTTTTTTGGCGAAGGCCATCAGTTCTTTGCGGCCCGATGGTCCCCATTCGCGCCACGGTGCGATCACTTTGATTTCGGGATTGAGGGCATACGCGGAAATCTCGAAGCGCACCTGGTCGTTGCCTTTGCCGGTCGCGCCGTGGCTGATGGCGCTGGCGTTTTCTTGGAAGGCGATGTCCACCAAGTACTTGGCGATCAATGGTCGGGCGATGCTGGTGCCCAGAAGGTAATAGCCTTCGTACAGGCAACTGGATCGTTGCATGGCGAAGACGTAATCGCGCACGAATTCGTCTTTCAAATCGAGTGCATAGGCCGCAATCGCCCCGGTGTTCAGTGCTTTGACTCGAGCCTCTTCGACTTCTTCGCCCTGACCAATATCGGCAGTGAAGCAAACGACATCAAGGTTGCGCTCGAGTTGTAACCATTTGAGGATCATGCTTGTATCCAGCCCGCCGGAGTACGCGAGCACGACTTTTTCACGGCCTGAGGTTTTGGAGACTCGTTTGCTTGAGGTTTTTTTCGTCACGGGTTTTGCTGCGGGTTTTTTGGCGGCTTTTGGCATGAATGGTTCCTCCGGTGGATTTGTCTCGAGACAGCATAATGCCCCAACGAGGTACAGTTTCAGACCAGCGTAGTGCCGGTCTTACTGGGGTCGTCGGGTGTAGTTCGTCATGGTTTCAGTCGCGCTCGAGTATTCACTCGATTGCATAATCATTCATAACATATTTGTGGCCGAGGGTCAAGCCAAACCTTCTATCACATGATCAATCCTCAATCCGCAATACCTCTAGATTGAATTTTGATTCACCTCAAGTCTGACCAGTTTTGATTCGTTTGGTCGCATACACTCGAGGTGTGGAGATCCTGATTGGTTGCATGGTTGCAACGGGCATTGCGGCGCTCGCTGGGCTGTTTTTTGGCTTGCGTGCGTTGGCGTTGTCCAAAACGCATTCTGAAACCTCGAGCCTGAAATTGATTGCACTGAAATTGATTGCACTGAATTTGCTCGAGCCGAGCGTGACGATGATCATCATGTTTGCAGTCTTTGCGATCACTGGCGGCATGACGGACTTTGAAAACGAAGCAATTTTCGTGGTTCCAACGATTGCGTTGATCCCTTCGACTTGGATGCTGCTCGCGCCATTGTGGACGCGGGTCACACACGCGATTCGTGGCACGTTGATCGCTTACGGTCTGTTGCGTTGGTTGAACACAATCGCTTTTTGGTATTTTGGCGTCAGGGCTTTGACCGAATCCTCGAGCAATGATTTGGCAACGCTGGCGGCTGTGTTGATTGTTTCTGGCACGCTGATTTTGTGCCTGAGCGTCACGCATCTCGCTTTGGGTCTGAGCGATTTTCGGATCAAACCGAACGTTACTCCGACCAGGTTTTGATCGTCACAAATTCTGTGTTCGGGTCATGCTCGAGGGTTGGCGCACCATCGACGATCAGCTTGGCCCGATCCCATGGTTTGTCACGCTCGAGGAATGGGCGTTCGCTGGCCTGCCATTCAAACCAGAAGTCTCGCCCGTCCGGGCCGTCTCGCTCGAGGCCACGAATTTCGGCAATTTGCAAATCGGTCTCCACCCAGATCGGCAAGTCAATCTGCTGGCTCAGTTCGAGTCTGGTTGCACTGACACCCTCGAGAATCAGAATCGAGGATTGCGGCACCATGATTGATCCTTCGCGGCCTTGCGCGGTCCAAGCCTCAGGCGTCCAATCAATTGTCCGCCCAGCCCGAAACGGCACGATGATCTGCTCGAGCATCAACGGCCACCAATCAAAAAAACTGTGATGCCACGCAACATCATCGGTGTGAACAAGCGGCGCGTTCAACGCGCCCGAGATCCGCTTGGCAAATGTCGTTTTGCCCGAAGCGCTGCGCCCATCAATGGCAAGGATGGTTGGAGTCTTGAGCCTGCGAATTTTTTCGGCCAGATCAGAAAACGTTTCAACTTGAAGGGCTGACATGACCGATCTTATCCGATGGGTCCAATCTGCGAGCCATTGACATGTAACCGTGGTTACAGCTAACCTCGGGCCATGGGTTCCGCACCAACCAACAAACCTGTTTACACCCTGCTCGAGATCGCGCACTATTTTCTGCGCCTCGGTACACTCGGATTTGGTGGTCCGGTCGCACTGGTCGGTTTCATGCGCCGTGACCTCGTGGACGCTCGAGGTTGGATCAGCGAGGCCGAATACAAAGAGGGGCTGGCGCTCTCGCAACTCGTGCCCGGCCCGCTCGCGGCACAACTGGCAATGTACTTGG
>JAYURE010000405.1:0-4706 GCA_043756345.1 Deinococcales bacterium
CGGTATTTCTCATCCCGCCACGAATCCTTGCGACCAGCCATCAAATCTTCGGCTTTCACCCTCGAGCAAGATGCGCTGGTGCGGCTATTGACTCACGACCCAGAGGCCCAAACATTTCTTGGTATCAATCGCTACGACGGTGTGACCTACATCAATCAGAACGCGCTCGAGCGCGTTTTTGCCAACCTACCCTCTTTGGCCATGATCGTGGCCGGAGACGAACCTGATCGCACTCCAGCGCAAATTCAAGCGGTCGGAGTACGCTATCTCGAGGTGGTTCAAGCGGTAGCAGTTCGGGCCAAGCGTGGCGGTTACAAACTCGAGGGCCTGCTCGGTGCGAGTGTGCGCACGCTCTGAAATAAAAAATGATTGAAGTAAAAAATGATTGAAGTAAAAAATGATCGAAATAAATGATGAACTGTTTCTCGAGGGAGGTTCTTTTTTGAGTCTTTCCTCGAGTTTGCTGGTTTGAAACATGCCCGTCAAAAGGCGAGTTTGCTTCTGGCTGTGCCTTACAATCTTGAGAGTTTGATTAAGTTCTGATGTGTGCCACGGTGCGTTCGATGCCCAAACCTCCGTGGTTTCTAGCGCTTCACAACACGAAACGCTTGCGTCCTGTGCGGCGTGTTCGTTATGCTGGGGTTGATCCATGGCGCTGTGTGCGACGCATAAGGCAAATCTTAAGCTTGGTGCGCAATACTTTACAGGTCGGTAAAAGCTGAAGTGGTATACACAAGGTTGAACACTCCAGCACATTTTTCCCGTTTCAAAAGGATGGTGCCAAATGCCAAACCCTCATCCGCCGCACTTCATCAAGGTCCGAACGAACCGGTCGAGCACTGGTTTACGGCACAGCAGAGGAGACGCATGAACCTGCCCATAAACGCCCGATTGAGACGAGGTGCTCGAGCATCACTGCTGGTGGTTGCCACAATAGCGATCTCATCATTGAATGCGGCCATCGCCGGGGGTTGCACGCCCACGAGCTTCAGTGGTGGCAACTTCATCAAGAACCCAGATTTCTCGAGTCCAATCCCGGCAGGACAGATTGGGCAACCGCTCGGCACGCCGGTGCCAACCTCGAGCTTGGCCGCACCGACTGCGTTTGGTGACTTCTCCGCTCAGATGCGCTACGTCGGTCCAACAACGTACCCAGGGCAGACGGGTAGTGTTAACGCGTTCACCATATTCAAGGGTCCATTTGATGATGCGGCCTTCGGTCAATCCTTCGATGGCAGCCAGCAGCCATTTCCAGGCGATCCTGTGTTTGGTGCGCCTGCAACAGATTTCTGGATGTACTCCGATGGCAATGTTCTGGGGCAGAAACAAGTCGATGCGTGGTTGATTTCACAGGGGCGCAGTCCAGGAATTCCAGCACAGGCGTACCGTCCTTATCCACCACCACTCGGCAACAACGATCCACTACCACTCCCGGCACCGTTTAACGTTCCAGAAGAGCGCATTTATACGATCTGGGAACAAGAGGTCTCTGGTCTCGAGGCTGGGTCCGATTACGAGTTCTCCTATTACGTCAGCAACGTGATCGGGAAATTTGTCAACGGTGGATCAGTCGAGGTCAGTGCCTACGCCGATCCTGAAATCTCAGTGGTGGCCAATGGCACAGAAGTGACGCCTCCAACCAAAGTGCTCAAGCAAGTCACCAAGGACGCCAGCAACAAATTCGGCTGGGAACGTCGCTGCGTGACCGTAAAGGCCGATGCGACCGGTAAGGTTAAATTGCAGGTTCGCAACAGCGCCCCCGGCAATGACGGTGACGATCTTGGTTTGACGCAACTGAGCTTGAAAAAGTGTGCTGCCGCTGGAACTCCGCCACGCATTGATGTGGTCAAGAGCACGAAAGGTGCAACCAATGAGGGCTCGAGCAAGACCTCATTCCTGGTTCCTTACACAATCAAAGTCGGTAACACGGGTCCGATCCTGTTGCCAAATGTGCAGGTTACAGAGGACCTCTCGAGAACTTTTAAGACAGGCAATCCGACCATAAGCATTGCCACCGGTGTGGAAGTGGTGATTGGCAACTGCATCAAAAATCCTGGCTTCAACGGTAAGAGTGACACGAAACTGCTCGATGGTTTGCAGTCGCTGGCGGTGGGTGCGAGTTGCACGATCACCTTCACGGCTCGAATTGCATTTGCGGATGTCGCCAGTATCCCCACGGACAAGCAGAACAACACGGTGTTCGCCTCATCAACGCCCGCCAGTACCACTCCAAATCCAGGTCATACCTTCACGGGTGTTTCTGGTGAGACACCAGTTCCTCCAGCTTCGAGCATCGCCACCGACACCTCGAGCGACAAGGTGGACCTGCCGATCACAGGCAGCCCAGACCTTGGCAACTTGCCAGATCCAGCGAACCCGTCACCAGAGAACCCAACCCCGGTGACATTTCCGAAACAGACCCCCGGCCCGAGCGTACCGAACCTCGAGTTGATCAAATCCACAACCTCGACAATTGTCAATTATGGCGATGTCATTGCGTGGAAGCTGACCTTGACCAACAAGTACACCACCGATGTCAGCGACATCATTGTGACCGATGCCCTGCCGATTGGTTTGATTTACGTCAAGAACTCGAGCCGGGTTGATGGTGTCGCCCAAGAACCTGAGATCGACACGACCAGCCAGCCGGGACGCCAAGTCTTGAAATGGACCATCGCCAGCCTGCTCAAAGACAAAGCGGTGATCATTGATTTCAACACGATCCTGACCGCCGCCTTCAAAGGGAGCGTTGTCGAGAACACTGCCGAGGCCGCCGGAAAAAGCTCGAGTACCAATGTGACCGTTAAAGCCCCTCGAGCCGTCGCTGCCGTGAAGATCCTGCCCGGCCCGTTCTCGGGCGATGCGTTGGTGGTTGGTCGCGTTTACTTCGACACGAACGACAACAACAGTTTCGAGGACGGCATCGATCAGCCGCTCTCGGGTGCTCGCGTTTACCTCTGCGATGGACGTTACGCCGTGACCGACAACAAGGGCCGTTACAGCATCTCAAACGTTCCTCAAGGCTGGTGTGCGATTCGCCTCGACCCACTGACCGCTCCATTTACACCCAAAGCCGTGCCTCGAGATCAGGGACAACGTGGCACGCGCACCCTCAGCATCAATGACAACGGCGTTTATCACGAAGACTTCCCTCTCGTGCCGTTGGCGGGCAGCATCGTTAAGGCCCGTGCCACCACCGTCACGCGGGGCGATGTGATGCTGGTCAAGACGCTCGAGCAGACCGCAACCGGATATTTGGTCAAGCTTCAGATCACGCTTGCGAATGCCGTTGAAAACCTGGCGATCACCGATCCACTGCCGGGCACGGCAACTCGCCCAGCGTTTAGCTTCACGGCGGCCTCGGGCGCTGTAGTCAATGCCAGCGATGATGGCAAGACGATCAGTGTGCCGGGCGTGCTCGAGGCTGGAAAGTACACAATTTCTTATGCCATCAGTTCGCCATTGCCGCCAGAGTTCGCGGTGACGGATCCAGACATCAATTACGAAGAGGTGACGCGATGAATTCTCCGCTGCTGCGCCATCTCACGGCGCGTATCACATCAAGCCCGTTCTCGAGCCTGGTGCTCGCAGGGTTCCTCGTGGCTGCTCCGGTTGCCGCATTCCGTGCTGGCGGCGGCAATGAACCTGCACTCAAAGGTGGAGGCGGTAACACCACGCCGGTCGGCACGCCCGGTCAAATGATCCCGATTGACTTGTGTGCCGGTGCAACCACTGGCGGTCCAGCAGGCGGAGGCGGTATCGCGCTTCCGCTCGCCAGCGTCGGTAAGGAAGTCGGTTGGAAGATCGGGCCAGAAGATTACCGCCTGGTCGTGCCACAGGCCGCAGCCGGACGCGAAACCAGCCTCGAGGTTTACAGCCCCGAGATCAACCTCAACGATTACGCCAACAAGCGCAACCGCATCGCGTACTACGGCGATGAGGTCTACGCCAAAGGCGCGAGCGTCGTCACGAAATTCACGCTCAAGGAAGCACTCAAGCCAACCTCGAGCCTGCGCAAAGTGCTTGTGGGTCGTCAAGCACTGGTCCAGGCTGCCGGTGTTCTCAGTGACAAGCGCTACAGCCTCGGCAATCAGCACAGTTGGGACAAGTTGTTTGTCGGCACGCTCGAGCCGGGCGTGTACCCACTGAACATCGTGACCTTCGGGTTGGGCAAGAACGCCTTCGCGCTTCGTGCCACCAACGGCATGCGTGTCGAGGCATCGCAGTTCGGTGTGACCGCCCGAGGAGCCTGCAACCAGGATCAACTGGTCGGTTTCATTCCGGTCGGCAAGAGTGCGCTCGGCAAGAAATTCTCGATCTCCAATTACGATGCCGACGGGAAGGGCGAACTGATCCTGACCGCCGTGCTGCCCGACGGTTCACGTCGCCGCCTGACCTCGAGCGGTGATACGACATGGGCCATGGACATGTACAAGATTGGCGAAAAAGATTTGGGCCAATGGAAGATCCTGGCACGAATCCAACCGACCACCAAGCAATACTCGAACAGCTTCGAGATGCGCCTCGAGTTGGATGGCAAACCCTTCTACGGTCAACTGCCCGGTTTCAAACCGGTCCCAACCCCGCCACCGGTGGCAAAAATCGGCAAGCTCGAGGTTAAATCCGTGGCCGTGATCTGCGAACAGCGGGTGCCACTGACCGGCACCGGCTTTAACACGGCAGGTAAAGCCTTCACTGCGCCGATT
>JAYURE010000406.1:0-4706 GCA_043756345.1 Deinococcales bacterium
ATCCGTGACGGCAACGCCAACCAAGGCCGATTAGAGCAACAACGCCGCGAAATTGCCACGCGCAAAAAACGGGCCAACGAACTGCAACGCGACAAAGGCAAACTCGACAAGCAATACGACACCTACGCCGCGCTGACCCTCGAGCTGCGCAGCGACAACTTCCAAGAATACATGCTCGCGCAACTCCAACACGACCTGCTCGCCCGAGCCAGCACGATGATGCGCGAAATCACCCGCGAACGCTTCACGCTCCAACTGATCGACGGCGAATACGCGGTTTTGGACAACTGGAACGCGCTCGAGCCCCGCAGCGTTCGCACGCTCTCCGGCGGGGAAAGTTTTATCGCCAGCCTGTCACTCGCGCTGGCCTTATCGGACGAACTCGCGGGCAGCAAAGCCTTGGGCGCGTTGTTCCTGGACGAAGGCTTCGGCACGCTCGACTCTGAAGCGTTGGATGCCGTGGCGGGCGTGCTCGAGACGATTCAAACGCAGGGTCGGATGGTGGGGATCATCACGCACGTTCAAGCGTTGGCGGAACGACTTCCCAACAGGTTGATTGTGGAGAAAGGGCCAGTCTCGAGCCGGGTCCGATGGGAGACGGACGGATAGGTAATACACTAATTACTCTAAGTTGAGGAAAGCCCTGATTCTCTGGACTAAATTTATTCTTCTGTTGTGTGGGTTGAAAGTATCACTGTATTCAACTTTGGGGTAGAAGAGAACTGTCTTTTCTTTAAAACGCTCTCGCCAAACTTCAATAGAATTTGGAAGTTTCAAGCTCCAATTTTGTTCGGTAGTAAAATACCTAACCACCTCACCGTCAATGTACGCGACCCATAATTCGCCACTTTCCCCGCGCATTAGGATTCCTTCCATAACTGTATAAAATCCTCGAACTCCACCAACGATCACATTCGCAGATGGATCTACAGATTTTTCAGTTTCTCCTAACTGAACGAATCTTGTTCTTAAAGACTCGTAGTGGATACCAGAGATATTCTGGATTCGAGACAGTTCTATTTCATTGAGGAAACCGCTATCAAATAGGAAATCGCTCACTCGAGTATAGGTCCCAGAAAAAGTTGCGCCAAGGCCGCAATAGTATGAACAACTGGCAGTTTCTTCGATTTCAATTGTGCGACTGTTTAAATCAGTGCGTCGCCTGAAAATGAGTTCCCCAATCGCATCATCTTTTCCATTTGTTACTCTTGCATATGCCAAATCTGTAGAAATAATTTGAGCATATGTGGATAGAGAACCAGTACGAGCACCATCAACAATATTCAGATCAAATAGAAAACCCGTGGCTGTGACCTCGCGGATACTTAGCTCGCCTCCAAACATTTGTTCTCGGTTGCTTCCCATGCTCCATTTTCCCCACCACAAAGGTGCGTTTGGTCCAGTAGGCAGCGACATCACGGTTGAATCACTTAGCGCGAATGTCAGTGCTGTTTCGAGCCTGCCTTGAAGTAGTCCTCGAGTTTCTGAACGATTGTCAGCGGTTTTCTCGAAGTTGTAAACAATGATTCTTCGACCGCGAAGGTCAAATGGGAGATCTTCAGGCTCGCCATGTTTTGTGTTTTGAACCAAGAGAATTCTGTTCCAACCCAGGACTGCAATGGCATATCCGAGTTCGATCAGTACGTTTGGGTTTGGCGTAGGTCGTTCAACAGAATTCTTATTGATGATTGAAACATCGGCTAAAAAAACATCAGCCAAACTTATTTTCGCAAAGATGCTTTCTGAGATTGACGGAGAACCAGATAGACCTGCTGTGTCTCGATCCAAGACCGGTTCGACTGTTTTTGATTCATCTTTTCTAATACTCTTAATCGCTTTTTTTAAAGCTTCTTCAATAAGGTTTCGATTCTCACTACTGTCTAAATCAGATTGCCAAGAATAGAAAACACTTCGCTTCATATACCCGCTATGTTAACTCTTCTTGTTCCTCGAGCCGAAAACCACATCCATTATTGCCCGGTCATGCTCGAGCCGTGCCGCTCAAACCTGACTCGAGATGTACTCGAACTCAGCATCGAAATTGAACAAAATCTTGCAACCATTGCTTTTCAGGGCGGCCACAATGTCTGGATCTGCAAAATCTTTTGAATTCTTGTTCAGAAAGCATTTCTGTGCCACCGTCGATGTCCTCAAATGCTCGAGTACCGAGGCGTAAACGATGGAATCCTGTGGTGACATGTCGAATTGCAATTCGTGACTGGTCGCACCGGACAGGATTTGCTTGTCCAAAGAAATGACCTCTGCGATGCTGGTCAGGTTATCCACCGTGTCGCGCAGTCTTTTTCGTTCTTCCTCTTGGCTTTTGACCAGAAATCCGGTGAAGGCTTGCAGTGCGTTCGTTTCTTCCTGGTACGGCTTTGTTCGGGAGAGTTGCTTGATTTCTGCGGCCAGGTCGTTTGCGACGCGGCTGCGGTTTTTAGCGTATCGAAAAATCGTTTCGAACGGTTCGATCAGGCTGTACGCAGGTACGATCAGGCGGATTTTGCCGGTTTGTTGAAATTGAAGGATTTTTTCGCAACTTTCGTGTTGTTCTTGCAGCAGGGCCAATTCCAGAACGAAGTTGGTTTCGACGTACACATCCATACGTTAGGCGACGGCTTCCAACGCCAGGTGTCCGCCTGCGAGTTGGTTGTACAGTCCGGAACTGATCAGCCAGTCTTGGTTTTCGTTGACCAATTCTTGCGTGTTTTGGGCGCGAATGACTTGGTTTAGCCATGAGGTCACGATCAGATCGAAGCTTCCGCCGGTCAGGTCGTTCGAGGTCATGTCTGAGCTTCCGAAGTACGGTTGCAGGAATGGTTGCGGATTGACTTTCTGGGTCGGTGCGACTGCGTCTGAAGTGTTTCCCGTGTTTTTCCAGAGGTAGAACGTGTCAGGAAGTGCCAGCAGAAAGTACGGTGCGTTCGGCAGCAACCCGTGCGCGAACAGGTTCCGACGCATCTCTGCGGCCCAATCGCTCGAGGTTCCGCGTTTGTTTTTGACTTCAACGACCAATGCCAACTGACCAGTTTTGTCAAAAGCCAGAATGTCAGCGAACTGTCTCATGCTCAGATTTTATCACGTCACCCGTGATTTTCCCTCGAGCATCCAAAAACCGCATCCATCACTGCCCGGTCATGCTCGAGCAACCACCTCAAATGCTTGACGTACAATCCCGCCAGCACCTCATGGTTCGGGCCAACCACGTCCATGCCTCGGTCATCATACGGCCAGACCATCAGGCCGCTTTGCAAATTGAACAGGTACAACAAACATCCCGGATTCGGTTTGATCGTTCCAAAATCCGTCGCCATGCAACACCATAAAATGTTCTGCATCAATTCGAGCGAAACCTCGAAGGCGGCGTTCAACCACCATTCGGGTGATGTCGCCTCGAACCAATCGTCAGGCTGTATCGGCTCGAGCCAGACTTCAGGGGTTTTTGGAATGTGCAGGCCAGCGTTTCGCAATTCCCGGATTTCTGCTCGGTGCGCGAACGGATTGGATTTCGTGTGCGCCCGCACGCACAGGCTTAGCGTGCTGCCTGCCGGGAAGACATCGGCACAAACCGTCATGGCTTTGCGCAACGCCGTCAAGAATTGCTCGAGGTGCGACCCACCTTCGGATAGCCCGAAACGCAGTCCGCCGGGGTGTTTGTAGAACAGTGGACGCTCGAATGCTTTGCCTTGAAACAGCGTTTCGATTTGTTGGCGGAAGCTCATGGTTTCAGGCTCGAGTCTGCCAGCACGAAGAATTCGCCAGGTTGTACCGGAAGGCGTTCGTACCCGAGCCGGTGTTGTTCAGCGAGCGTTTTCTGGTCTTTCTTGCGCTGCATCAAGTCTCGCGCTAGGGCCTCGAGTTGCCGCGAGATACTGCCGTGCTCGTTGCGGCGTGATTTCAGGAACTCGAGCAATTCCGCGTCCATCTGGATTGTGGTGCGTCGCTTTGGCATCTGAGCCTGATTCTACGTCTGCCTCGAGAAGTGCCTGTCGTGGCGTTGAAAAGATGGTGTAGCCGCAGATTGGGATAAGGACTGGAAGTAGAAAGGTCAAGGTTCTGTTCACGGTTTCGTGCCAGAATCATGTCAGTCAGGATATTCTGAAGAGGCTCGAGAGGAAAGGGGGTGGTGATGAACGATTACCTGGCACTGATCGACCGTCAAACACTCGGGGTTCCTGGAATGCGGTGTCGGGACATCACACCGATCTTTGCCGACCCAATCGCGTTTGATTCTCTCGTAACGGACCTCTGTCGGGATCTCAACCGGCCAGAGGTTGATCTCGTGGTCGGGCTCGAGGCGCTCGGTTTTATTTTGGCGACCGCTGTGGCGTTTCGGTTGGGAAAGGGTTTGGTCCCGATTCGCAAGGCGGGGAAGTTGCCTGTTCGAACCGACCGAATCGAATTGCCGATTGTTCGTGGTCAGCCGCGAACGCTCGAACTTCGTGCGGGAGCACTCGCGCCGGGCGCTCGAGTGTTGCTGGTCGATGATTGGATCAAATCTGGTACGCAGATCGCGGGCGCAATCCAATTGATCGAAGGTCAGGGGGCCAGTATCGCGGCGGTGATGTCATTGAACGTCGAGGTCAATCAGGTTACGAAACCACTGCTCGAGCGTTACCGGTTTTTGAGCATCATGCGCAATGGTCTGGTGCTTGAGCCTCAAATATCAGAGCCTCAAATCCTCGAGCCTGCAATGGTCAATCCGC
>JAYURE010000407.1:0-13947 GCA_043756345.1 Deinococcales bacterium
TATGGCAACGTTTCGGATTGGCACGTTCAACACCAAGAACCTCTTCCTGAGATACAACCTGTTGACCCCGACCTCCGTTGTGGTGCTCGAGAGGAGCGCAGATAAGAAGACGTATCAGGTCATCGTGAATTCGCCACCATGTTCGGTTGTAGCGAGAACCATCACCGTGCCAGACGACGGGAAAGTCGCCAGACAGTAGTCATCCACTCTCCGTCTCTCCATTCGAGATGAAAGCTTAGATCGGGGTAAAAATGAAAACCAAAGCGGTGTACTTATTGGTGTTTCTCGTGGCCTTTCTCTCGCTCGGAAGAGCGCCGAATGCGGCTTCGCAATGCGAACCCAATATGAACCAAGTGGCATTCTTTGTGGACAATAACTTCAACGGTTCGTGCGCTATCCGAGGCTTGGGAATCTACCCAACTCCTGGCGAACTTGGCCTGAACAACGACAGCATCACCTCAATCAAAGTTGGCGGCAACGTCCAAGCTGTTGTATGCGAACACGCTTACTTTGAAGGCCAGTGCGAGGTCTTTAGCACGAACGATGATTACTTGGGAAACAACCGGATTGGCAATGATCGAATTTCCTCGGCAAAGGTGGTGTCTCGAGGAGAATCAAGTAGATGTTTGCCAAACAAAAATCAAGTGTCGTTTTTTCAACACAGTGGTTTTAAAGGAGCTTGTGTTGTTCAAGGGATCGGCGAATATCGAAATGCGGGCAAGCTAGCCATATCGAACGATTCGATTTCTTCCGTGATGGTTGGTGCCGATGTCCAGGCCGTCCTTTGCAAGGACAATGACTTTCGAGGGGAATGTTTCGTCTTGAATGAAAATTCCGACTACCTCGGAGGTTACAACGATTGGGTTTCCTCAGCTAAGGTTCAAAAACGCGGATTCCAAGATTGCGTGCCTGGTGCGAATCAAGTTGCGATTTACATGCACGCCAACTACGTTAGTCCATGTGTTGTCCGTGGCTTTGGAGATTACACTGGCGATTCGGCCATCGGCATTGACAACGATTCGGCATCGTCGGTCAAGATAGGGGCAGGTGCGCAAGTTGTTCTTTGTGTAGATACCAAGTTCGAGGGCGATTGTGAGGTTTTGACTCGCAACGTCAAGTATTTGGGAGATACTCGAATCGGCAACGATGAGTTGTCCTCGTTTAGGGTTCAACCATTTGGAACAACGGAATGCGACCCAGGTCCAGATCAGGTCTCGTTTTATGTGAATATTGATTTTATCGGTCCTTGCGTGGTCAGAGGGCGCGGAGATTACGTGGATGTCAACCGACTTGGATTGAGTGGAATATCATCGATCCGCGTCGGAGACAACGTGCAAACATGCGTCTGTGATCAATTTCAATTCCGTGGCCTTTGTGAACTTTTACGTGGAAACTTGACCAACCTTATCAACAACAGAATTGGCAACGACCGGATTGCATCGGCCCAAGTGCAAGCAGTAGGTGCTGTGTGTCAAGCCACGAACGTTCCACCACAGGGCGGTTACAGCAAAATTGGGGTGTACAACTGTGAATCCCAACGTCACACATTGAAGATTTGGAGCCGTGACATCACTTCAGGTCTTGGATTTGAACAACGAGGCTCACTTGATACGCACTGGGTGGGAAGTTCATGTCCTGGCAACGCTTCACCGTTTGTATTTGAATTGACGGATGGGCATTCGTATGAAGTTGTTGTTGTCGATCCGTTGGCAACTCCCTGTGGTGGTCGCAACGATCCTCAGTATGGAGGTTGTCAGAAGTCCGTTTTTTCAGTCCCATTTCGAGGTGATGCGAACGGTTCAACTTTTACATTCACTGTTCAATAGGGGTCTCGTGAGGGTTAGGGCGCGTTTACATTTGTCCCAGGCAGTGTTTTCATCGAATTTTACGCTCGAGTGTCGTCTGAAACGCAAATCGAATTGTGCGCTATAACAGCCAATATTGCCCTTCGAGTCTTTCACGGGGCTCCGATGTCAGGGAGAGCCGTCTTTCAGCAATACGGAGCCCGAGTTTTTGCGTGGGTGACGAATTCAAACATGCTCTAACGTGCTATTCGCGCTTCCTCTTCTTTTTCTTTCCCCTGCTCTTTTGGTAGGTTGTTCCCCATGCCGAAGTCCAAACCCATTTCCATTGCTTTTCAAGGCGTTTCTGGCGCGTATGGCGAGATGGCCGCGATTCAAGTTGCCGAGCACAACGGCCGTGAACCTCGAGCCGAGGGCTTACGGACCTTTCACGAGGTCTTCACAGCGGTTCGTACCGGCAAGGTCGATCTGGGAGTCGTGCCGGTCGAGAACAGTTTGGCGGGCGCGATTTATCAGAATTTTGATTTGCTGCTCGAGACCGATTTGCATGTGGCGCGTGAGGTCGTCGTGCGCGTCTCGCATTGCTTGATGGCCTTGCCGGGCGTGAGGCTCGAGGATGTCAAGCGCGTGTTCTCGCACCCGCAGGCGCTGGCGCAATGTGATGGGTTCTTGGCGAGTCATAACTTGCGCCCCATCGAGGCGTTCGACACCGCAGGCAGTGCGCTCGAGTTAAAAGAACGTGGGGCCAGGGATGAGGCTGTGATTGCCAGCCGTCGGGCCTCCGAATTGTATGGCCTGGAGATTTTGCAGGCGGGGATCGAGGATGAATCTTTTAATTTCACGCGCTTTTTCGTGCTCTCAAAATCTGAATCCGAGCGCACGCCGGATGAACGTTTCAAAACCAGTTTGGTCTTCGCGGTGCGGCACAAACCGGGCGCTCTGGTCGAATCGCTCGCCTGTCTCGAGGGCTTGAACATGACCAAAATCGAATCTCGTCCGCGTCGGGATCGGGCGTGGTCTTACGTCTTTTATGTTGATGTTGAAGGCCACGCGACCGACTCGGACGTTTCGGCGGCGCTGGTGCGTTTGCTGCAAAAAGCAACGTTCGTCAAGGTGCTCGGTTCGTACCCAACGGCACTCGAGATCAACGCGGATTGAATATAAGAAGAAGCTCGAGCCGGTGATTGGCTCGAGCTTCTTGGTTTGAAAAGATTATTTCTTGGCTGGCTTACTTCTTGACTGGCTTGAGGTACACCGAAATGTTCTTGTTCTTCGGGGCGAACGCCTTGCCGCTCGAGAACGTCTCGAAGCCCGGAGCGGTCACGCTGTACGTGTACTCGCCCTCTTCGAGATTGCCGAAGACTTGCGGATCGGCCCCGACCTCAACCACTTTGCCGTCTTTGAACAACGTGATCGCGGCATCTTGAATGTTTTGCTTCTCGAGCGAGGTGATGCGCAACCGGCACGGGCATTTGGCGTTGCTGGCCTCTGGGCGGCCTTTGGCGATGTTGACGGTTAACAGCTTGCCGCTTCCTGCCGCGCCACCGACGGCCCGCAATTCGTAGGTGTGATCGCCTTCAGTCACGAGGGCACCACCGATGGGCCAACTCCAAGTACCGTCCTTGCCAACCGTGAATTGCCCGAGCTTGTTTTCGCCTTCAAACAACTCGAGTTCTTCGTCTGCTTTGCCGACACCGGTCAGCAGGTAATCTTGCAAATCCAATTTCTCGAGTTCAAACGGGCTGGTGAAACCCATGCCTTCAACCATGGCTTCACCCTTCATTGCGCCCATGTGCGTCATGCTTCCGCCGGGAATCTCGAGACCGTTTGGCAGTGCGGCACTCAAGGCCACACCCAGGATTGCCAGCAGCGCACCAAACCCAAGCAACGAGGCGGCCCCTTTGCGGCGTTCACGGGTTTGCACGTATTGCATGATGGCCCAAACCAGCACACCGAGCCCTATCAAAGCGATGATCAGCCAAAGCAAATTCATGGTCATTCTCCTTTTAGAACCCCAGCACAAGTGAGGCACGATCAAATCAACGTCAGGGATTCTAACCGATCCGTCAAGCTCGGCATAGGCGAGGCTCGAGCCGTTTCTTTCCACTTTGAACTTTTCACTTTCAACTTCTGGGTCTTATCCCAATCTGAGGCTGCACCTCTCGAGCCTTCAATCCCGATCATCCTCAATCCGTGCCGGAACCGTTTTCCCCATCCTCGTCCCTGTTATGCTCGAGCCAATGAATGCTTCTGATCGACGCTACGATGCACTCGTGGTTGGTGGCGGGCACAATGCGCTCACCAGTGCCGCGTATCTCGCCAAAGCTGGTTACAAAGTCGCTGTCTTTGAACGCCGTCATGTGATCGGCGGGGCCGTCTGCACCGAGGATGACATCATTCCGGGTTACAAGGTCGATGTCGGCTCGGGCGTGCACATCATGATTCACCTGACGCCCGTGATCAAAGATTTAGATTTGGAACAGCACGGCTTGCAGTACCTCGAGATGGACCCGATAGCGTGGCAACCCACGCCTGGCGAAAAGGTTCCCGGTTTTGGTTTGTACCGTGATCTCGAGCGGACTGTCGAAAGCATTCATGCGATCAGCCCAAAAGATGCGATTGCGTACCGAGAATTTGTGAAATCCTGGGATGTCTTCGCGGACAAGTTGTTTGCCGCCTTTCAGAAAGCCCCAACCGTGCCGAACCTGATCACCAGTTTCGCCGGAGCCAAAGCGCCCGACGCCGCGATGATCCAGGCACTCTTTGGCAGTTACGGCAAATTCATTCGTGAAAAATTCGAGCACCCAGCCGTGCGGTCCGGCCTTGCGTGGCTCGCGGCGCAATCCGGTCCAGCCCCAGCCGAAATTGGCGCGGGCGGATTCCTGATGTGGCACGCGGTGCTGCACAAACACGGCGCGAAACGTGCTGTCGGTGGATCGGGCGCACTGACCAAAGCCTTGCAAAAAGCCATCGAACATCACGGTGGCGATGTCTTTCTCGAGGCTCCAGTTGCGAAAATCGAACTCGAGGGTGGACGGGCCAAACACGTGATTTTGCAAGATGGTCGCGTCTTCTCCGGCAAGGTCGTGATCTCTGGAGCGCACGTACAAACGACCATGCTCGATCTGATCGGGCCAGAAAACCTGCCGCCGAACCTGCCAACTCGAGTCCAAAACATCCGCGTCGGAAACGGCTTCGGATTGATTCATCGCATTGCCACGAGTGCCCTGCCGGATTACGGACACCCGGACGCCACGAACGGCATGCAATTGCTCGTTCCAAGCATCGAATACCTCGAGACGGCCTACCGCGATTATGACTCTGGTATTCCCAGCCGCAAGCCCGGGGTATTGGGCATGACCTTCACCAAACTTGACCCGAGCCTCGCACCGGAAGGCAAGCACCTGGTTTATTTGTGGGCGCAATACTATCCGTTCGACCGTTCCGATGGCCGAATCTGGGACAAAGAGGCCGAACTCGAGGAGGGCAGCAAACTCGAGGAAATCCTGTTTCAATACGCACCGAACATGCGTGGCACGATAGAACACCGTTTCACGCAAACACCGCTCGACCTCGAGAAACGCATCGGCTTGCGGCGCGGCAATGTGATGCACGTTGAGATGAGCTTCGATCAGATGTTCACGTTGCGACCATTGCCGGAACTCTCAGCGTATCGCACACCGATTCCGGGACTGTACCTGTGCGGCGCGAGCACACATCCAGGCGGCGGTGTCTTCGCGGCGAGTGGTCGTGCCAGTGCGATGCTGGCCATGCACGATCTTGAAGGTGGTTATCCGGGCAAAGCCAAAAAATGGGCCTTGAGTTTGTTCGGACGCTGAGACCAACCAAGACGAGTTGAGTCCGAATGAATCCGATCAACTGCTCGAGCGGTCCAAATCCGTTTCAAAATCCGCAAAGTTTGCTGCCCAAAATCATCCACACCCAGAATTGCTCGAGCATGTTCAAGCACGGCTTACCAGATAGGCAGACATCCATAGGGGCAACCATTGGATTTTCACACTGCGTTATGGATATTGGTGAGCATGACCCGTCATGCGCTAAATCAGGCTTGCATGTCAAGGGTGTTCATGCTACTCTTCTCAAGCCTTGGGGCTGTGGCGCAGTTGGGAGCGCGTCTGAATGGCATTCAGAAGGTCAAGGGTTCGAATCCCTTCAGCTCCACCAGAACAAAGACGTGAGGGACGCGAATCTCGAGATTCGCGTCCCTTCTCTTTTGATCGAAATACCCTCGCTGCTGCTACCGTGCTGCTACCGGAATAGAACCCGTTCGTCATCATTTAGGGCCAGTCAGGATTTGTTGTTTTGGTCTGCGGCATCAGTATCGTTTACGGCCTCGCTCGAGTCCTTGGAAGGTTTGCGTTTCCCACCGTTGCCAGTTTCGGTGGTCAGGTCGGAAAGCTCGAGCGTCGCCTCGTCATGTTCGTCTTCGAAGGTATGTCGGTACACGTCCGCCGTGAAGCTCGGGCGACTGTGGCCCAATTTTTCGGAGATGATCTCGAGCGCCACACCCTGTCGGTGAGCGAGGTGTACGTGTGTCGCAGGTCGTGAATGCGAATAATCCGCACATTGGCGTGCTTGGCGAGCCGCTTGAGGCTCCGGTCAAGGTTGTCTGGGTGAATCGGTGTGATGAACACCCAATCACGTGTCGGCTCAATACCGAGTTCGGTAAGCGTCGCCTCAAGTTTTGCCTTGTGTGTTTTGAGCATGGTCACGATGCCCTGTGGCAGTCGCAACGTGCGGCGACTCTTGCGGGATTTTGGTTTGCTCGAGCAGACCCGACCACGCACCGTGGCGAGCGTTTCGACCACACGCAAGGTGCGCCGCTCGAGGTTGAGTGGGTCACTTGCTCTGCTCGAGAAATGCTCACGTATTTCTGCCATTTTCCACTAGATTCGACGTTGGCTGCTCAGTGTGATGTCAATTCATTTTTGATCTCAAAACCTGATCTATTCGCAGGAGTTGTGGCGGTAATTCGCCGAGTTCCTCCTGAAACACTTTGGTAAATAACGCCAGTTCGCGCCGGGCCGCCGCAGGACCATCGAGCACCAAAACACTATTCAAAACATGTTCGATCAAATCCGGGTTAAGCGGTTCAAGCTCGAGCAGCCGTCGGGCCATCTCGAGGCACTGTTGTGATTTGCCACTCGCCTGCCAGCGGTCCATGGTTTTGAGCGCGGTGTTCAACAATGACCGTTCGAGCAGGGCGCGTTCGCCACGGGATTTGGCGAGCCTGGCCGTCTCGAGGTGCAGGTCCAGCGCCTCGGACCAAAGCCCCTGCATTTGGCGCAGCATGCCCAGGCGGTACGTGAACGTGCTGGCCATACCGGGCGTCAGCCGCAGCAGGTCTCGAGCCTCAAGAAGATCGCTTTGGGCCTCCTTGAACCGTCCAGCGTTGGTGTAAGCGTGGGCGCGGGACAGCAGCGGGTAGATGCGTCTGCTGGGAAGGGCGTGATTCAGGGAATACTCGAGGTGATGAAACGCCTGATCCAGTTTGCCGCTTTGGATGTTCACATAGCCGAGTTGATGCGCTATACCGGCGCGAATTGGTTTTGAAGCTTCGCCCTTGATCGCAATCGTCCAAGCTTTTTCAAACTCAATCAAGGCTCGAGAATGGTCGCCGACCATCAGGTGAATGTTGCCCAGACAGCGACTTGCCTGGGCGCGATCAAATGCGGACAGTTGATTCAGATTGAGCCCATTGAGGACGCTCAATCCCATTTCAGTTTCGCCGAGTCGGTGGTGGGTCAGCGCCAGTTCAATCGCTGCCGCTTGATAGCCTCGGTCCATCGCTTCGGTTAGCAGGTCGCGGGCGTGCCAAGCTCGTCCGAGTTCGAGCAGGCAGTATCCGGCCCAACGGTCATCTTCGGGGGCAGGGTTTTTCAACTCGGCGTGAAGCTTTAAACCGCCCTGGAAATCGGATTTGAAGACGAGTTGGAGGATCTGATTGACCGGCAGTTGGATCACGAGACCTCAGCATGTCGAATCTCAGATCGAGGTTTGGTACGAAATAACCACATTGTGCTAGCTGATTTAAGTCAGGGGCATACTTCGCAAAAGTAAAGTGACGTTTTTTGATCATCGGCCAATCATCGATCACTTTTTAGTCTGCGCGAACGTCTGGGAGGACGGTCGCCATGAACCTAAAACTGAACACAAAACAACGTCTCTGGGCAGGTTTCTTGGGCTTCCTCGCATTGCTCGCGTTCGGTGTCGCGTCTGCCGATCCGTCCACCGGTTCGGGCGGTGGTCCAAAGCCCACGGGTGATTTGCCAGTTTTACAAGCCATTCTGAATGCTTGAGTCTCACTTGAATGATTGGGGCCGTCCGTGTTTTTTGGGCGGTTCCGCTTTTATGTGCCAGTCATTAACATCGTTTGGATCAGTGTTTAACGCCCTATCTGAACCAAGTTCAAATGCTCGTTGTGCTGGAATTTCACACCCAAGCACAAATTCATACTGTTAGTCTGCTAGCACAATTAAGAACACGGTTTGAGACCCGAACCGGTCACCCCCTACTTCCCAAACCGACGGAGTTCAAGATGACACTCGAGACGTTAGCCCCGCGCACCCGCCGTCCCCGCCCAAGCCAAGCGATTGGCCAGCGTTCCGATCTGAGCAACCCCGACTTAAGCACCCACGACCGAACCCAATATCGTTCGGACAGAAACGACTTGAATCAACTTCAAACACAGATTGCGCCGTCGTCACACAGCAAGGGTCCAAGCCAACAGGCGGTCGCGCAACTCGGACTGCGGGCACTCTCGAGCGACATCGACACCATGCTTCAGGACGCCTCCGAAACCATGCGCGAGGCGCTCGGCGTACCGATGACCGGATTCAGCGAACTGATCGGCGATGGCTCCTGGGTGCGACAGCACTACACCACCAATGATGAAACAGTCACGCTCGAGAACACGCTCGAACACTTCAACCTCGAGTCGCTCGATCAAGTCTTCGCCGAATTCCCGGACTTTCAAGTCCTCGATTGGAGCCAAGTGACGACCATCCGCGCCCCATCCGAACTGACCGCCAAGGGCGTGATCAGCAGCATGGGCGTGCCGGTTCGCAACATGACGCGCACGTTCGGATTCTGGGGCGTACACACCTTTACCACCCGAGCCTTCAATGTCGAAGAGGTCGCCTTCGCGCAATCTGTGGCGAATGTGATCGCCTCGGCCCTCGAGCGGCACCGCATGACCGAAGAACTCCGAGCCCGCAAAATGCAGTACCGAACGCTGATCGATCATTTTCCAAACGGCATCGTGCAACTTTTTGATCACGATCTTCGCATCAGCGTTGCCGGGGGCGAGGCATTGATCAAATCCGGTCGGACTCCCGCCGATCTCGAAGGCAAACTGTTACGAGAAGTCATGCCGGACTCGGGCCTGCTGGAGTTACACATGAACAGTGCACTCAAAGGCCACGAGATTCGCCTCGAGACCCAACACCTGGGGCGCTGGAAGGAGATTCACTTCCTACCCGTGTTTGGGCCGGACGGACAGATCAGCGGAGGCATGATGATGAGCCAAGACATCAATGATCGCAAACGTGCCGAGGAAGCGTTGCGGCAACATGAGGAACAGTTGACCGGAATTCTCGATGCACTCGAGGATGTCGTCTGGTCGGCAAACGTCGAAGGCACACGCACCATTTTTATGAATTCCGCCGCGCAGCGCATTTACGGCCTGCCGAGCCAAGCCTTTCTCGAGGATTCGCAATTGTGGACCAGTATCATTCACCCCGACGACCTCAAGCGCGTCAGCGCCGCCCATGACCGATTGGTGCTCGAGGGTGTGTTCAACATCGAATACCGAATCGTCCGGCCCGACGGAGAGGTGCGCTGGCTATCCGACCGGGGCCGACCAGTTTTGGATGCAAACGGCAAAGCGATTCGCATCGACGGCATCGCCAGCGACATCACGGCCCGCAAACGCGACGAACTGGCCTTGAAACTGCGCGAAGATCAATACCGCACGCTGGTCAAAAACCTGCCAGACGAATTGGTGCTGCTGTTTGATCGCAGACTGCACATCACCGCCGCCGGAGGAACGCTGCTCTCGAGGCTCGGGCTGCATTCAGACGAACTTGAGGGCCAAACGGTTTACGCGCTCGAGCCGCACCTGCCCAGAGGCTTGCACACGCTGTGCATGAGCACCGCGAACGGTGAGGCGGTCCACCGGACCCTCAAACATCACGGGCTCGAGATTGACCTGCACATCATGCCAATTTTGGACGACGACGGGAACTTCTCGAGCGGCATGATGCTGGCACACGACGTGACCGAGCATCGCATCGCCTCCGAACTCGAGGCCAGGCACCAACGCGAACTCGAGGGCATGTTCGAGGGTATCAGCGATGCGTTCATCTCGTTGGATCGGGACGGACGCTTTGTGAGATTGAACGTGCCCGCACTCAAATTTCTGGGCTGCGAGAACCACGAGGTGATCGGAAAACTCGTCGCCGATGTGCTGAGCGGCCAGGATTCGTTCGCCGCCAACATCGCCCAGGCCGTACAAAACGGTAAGTCGGAAATGTTCGAGGGCTTCATGCTGCCAACACAGACCTGGTACAGCGCCCGAATCTTTCCGGTCGAACGCGGCTTTGTGTTGTACGTGGTCGATACCAGCGAAACCAAGCGGCGCGAGGCGGCAGCCCAAGAAACCAACCAACGACTCGAGTGGCGCATCACGCAATTGGCCGTATTGCACGAAGCGTCCGCCTCGATGCGTGAACGGCTGCGGACGACGGATGAAGCCTGGGAGCAAACCTTTGATTTGTGCGCTCGAGAGGGAAAATTGGGGAAGCCGGTTGGGAAACGCTGATGCACCACAACGGGAATGGTTCAAGCATTACTGGCGAGGATCATCCCGTTTCAAACTGAAAACTTGACTTTGCGTTTTCCCTAAAATTGGCTCAAAAATCTTCGATTTTGCTCATCAAAGTCCGTTGAAGCGTGAGAATATCACAAGAAAACCTATGATGAAGTCGTTCAGCAACAATTTACTGTGGTTTTCTTCCAATTTTATTAAGTAGAAAGGAAGGTGAGACTGAAAAAATCACATCATCCCATGACTCCCATGGTGAATCCGTTGTCGCTGTTTGCAATCTAAACATGTGGCAACGGGTTTCTTTTTCTTGTTAAAACATTCAAAAATAGAAATTGATTTGACATGTCAATCTGAAATCTCAAGAAAGCGATTTTTAACCCTTAAATCCTTTTGTATTAATGCCACTGGCCGTCTCTTAACGAAGTTGATGTGGTTTGTCAGGGTTTTGAGAGAGAGCATTCTGCTAAACTGCTAGCACAATAAACCAGACCAAAGTCCAGCCACCTCGAGCCTCACCGATTCCGATTTTCACCCAACACATTGACCCCAAGGAGCCCCCCAATGCTGATCTCCGAAACCTCCATCCCCGCCTTCGGCCTCGAACTCGAGGATCGAGGCCTCGAACCGCACGGACACACCGCCCGACTCGTGCGACTCGTCGAATCGATGGGCATGATGCTCAACGTAGATTCGGACGGCATCGAAACACTGATCCAAGCCGCGTACTTACACGACATCGGCAAACTGCTCCTTCCCGCACGGGTGCTCTTAAAAGCCAGCCAACTCGACCCGGCAGAGTGGTCACTGGTCCGCACCCACGCCCGCTGGAGTTGCGAAATCGCTCGAGCCATCCCCGGCGTGACCGAACGCGCCCTCGAGACGATCTTGTACCACCACGAACGTTGGGACGGCCTTGGCTACCCACAACAAATCAGCGGCAACGCCATCCCAATCGAGGCCCGCATCCTGACCGTCTGCGATGTTTACGACACGCTCCTGTCCAAACGCCCCTACAGCCGCGCCTGGACCACCCAAGCCACCCTCGAAGAGATTCAAATCCGACGCGGCAAACATTTTGATCCCAAAATCGTGGACGCCTTTCTCGAGCGAGCCCTCGGCAAACTGACGGTGAGTGGCTGAAATGCAGGCACTTGCCCCCCACAAAAATCTTGCAGCCATCAATGGCCCGTGGTTTGTGATCGGCTGTGCAGCACTGGTCGGCGCACTGAACTATGCCAATTCCATCGCGCTCTCCAGGAACATGAACCCGAGCGATTACGGCGCTTACGCGACCTTCACCAGTCTGTTTCTGATTCTCGGGCTCGTGCCGAATGCCTTGCAACAACAGGCGGCGTTTGAGGTGGCTCGAGGGCAGGGTCAAAGGCAGGGCGAACATGGAGTTCGCCCCTACGAAAAAAATGATCCTGTAGGGGCGATCCCTGTGATCGCCCGCCCACGATCCATTCAGGCCCGACCAATCATCTTCTCGAGCCTAAGCTGCGCGGTCGTATGCCTGATTCTCGCACCGATGATCTCGAGTTGGTTGCACCTTCCGACCATTTGGCTGCTCGGCTTGGCGGCAATCGCACCCGTGGCCTGTGTGCTCGGTGTGATGCGCGGCGTCGCTCAGGGTTCTGACCGTGGCGCACACCTGGGGTTGAACTGGTTGCTCGAGCATGGCAGCAAAATCGTGCTAACGGTGATCCTCTGGATGCTTGGTGGGTTGTTCGCCGCCGTGAGCGGATTGCTCGTTTCGGTGATGATCGCGGCGCTCGCCATGCACACCCTCAACGGGCCGCAACACCTTGTATTTGACTCGAGCAGCAAACATTCGACCGGCCCGACTGTGCTCGGCGCGGCGGGGCTGGCGCAACTCGCGCAGACGGTGATCGCTCACAGCGACGTGCTGCTGGCACAGGCCTTCCTGCCACGGGTCGATGCGGGCATTTACGTCGCCATCAACGTCGGGCTCAGGTCGATTTCGATGCTGGCTATGGCGATCAATACTGCGATGTTCGCCAAGCTGGTGCAGGACGGCCCGACCCGCCAGACCATGATCGTCTCGAGCCTGCCGGTGATGATTGGATTGGGATTGGTTGGGCTGGGTTTGATCGCACCGCAAACGCTGATCGTCAATGTCCTCGGCGAACACTACCGACCCGGAGCCGCCTGGTTGATCCCCGCCACGCTCGCCGCCACACTCGCCGCGACCTCCGGGATTTTTTTGAACATTCGCCTCGCCCGAGGGAGAACCGGCTCGAGCCTGATCCTGGCATTCGGGGCTGTCGCGCAGGTCACGTTAATCCTCGTATTTCACGGTAATGCGCTCGAGGTTTCCAGTGCCGGAGCGGGCGCGATGCTCGTCACGACCCTCGCGCTGACGGCGCTTCATTTCACCTCGAGCCTCAACCCACAGGAGACCCATGTCCTACAACGCCTTTGAACGCTGGGCGATTCAGCCTGACCTAACGCCAGAACTCAGCGTCGTGATCCCGACGTACAACGAGGCCGAACGCATCCTGCCGACGCTCGGGGCAATGGCGGTCACGCTCTGCGGATTCAACGCGCCGTGGGAACTGATCGTCTCCGATGATGGCAGCAAAGACGGAACCTGCGAACTGATCCAAACGCTCGGTTGGGCCAACCTGCGCGTGCTGCGCCACCCGAACACCGGCAAAGGCGGAGCCGTCCGGCGCGGCGTCCTCGCCGCCCGAGGGGAACTGATTCTGTTCGCCGATGCCGACAACAGCACGCCTATCGAGGAACTGCCGCGCCTCGTGACCGAACTCGATTTTGGGGCCGACATCGCCATCGGTTCGCGGGCGGTGGCGGGCGCTCGAGAGGAGAACAAATCCCGATTGCGTCGCGCCGCCTCGGACGGACTGCGCGGACTGGTGCGCCTCGTGACCGGCCTGAAAACCCAGGACACGCAGTGCGGCTTCAAACTCTTCAAACGCGATGTCGCCCAAGATTTGTTCGCCCGCCAACGCCTGAACGGGTTCGCCTTCGACCTCGAGATCCTCTACTTGGCCCGCAAATGTGGCTACGGCGTCGCCGAAGTGCCCGTGCGCTGGTTCGATGCCCCCGGCAGCAAGATCGTCGCACTGCGGGACGGCCTGCGCTTCCTGAGCGATCTGGGACAAATTCTCGAGCACGACCTGCTGGGCCGGTACGGGAATCGGATTCTTCCGATCTCCCACCCTCGAGAGGCATCGCCAGCGAGGGCCACACTGCATGCGACCGCGTTCTCAAAAATCCTGACCGAAGACGCCTAAAAATCCAACTCGAGCCCCGATT
>JAYURE010000408.1:0-1739 GCA_043756345.1 Deinococcales bacterium
TGGGCGTGGCGATTTGATCCGCCTGACACGTTTCATATTGCATTTGTGTTGGCCTCTTGACACGCCCGGTGTTGGTGCCTTGACACCCGCCATAGACCATTGCCCGCAAACTGAAGGCAGCCAGTGCTGAGGTGAACGGCTCGAGCACACAAACGGATGCCCGAACGTTTTCTGAATGGCTGCAATTTCAGGAGGATCATCATGAACAAAAGCACCCGCAATATTCTTGTCACCACCATCGCCCTCTCGAGCATCACCGCCGTTGGTGTTACCGCATTCGCTGCCGCCACCAGGTACGCCGTGCCCACCGAAGACAAGTTCGCCGCTCAGAACGTCTTCACCATCGAGAACGAAACTGCGATTGAGAACTTCACGGCCCGCACCAACAAGGTTTCTGGCAGCGTGGATTTTGATACCGAAACCAAAACCGGTAGCGCTACAATCATCGTCAACGGTGCGAGCCTCGATACCGGTGTGGCCTTGCGCAACGAGCACATGCGTTCGGCAGACTGGTTCAATTTTGATAAGAACGCCGAAGTCAAATTCGTGACCAGCAAGATTCGCAACACCAGCGGAGACAAGTACCGCGTCTCCGGGAACCTAACCCTCAATGGCATCACCAAGGCCGTAACCGCCGATGCGACCGTGCGCTTGACCAAAGCCAACGATGTCACCAAAGGCATCGGTTACAGCGGTGACGTGGTGGGCATCGTCGCCAAGTTCAAAATCAACATCACCGATTTTGGGGCCAAACACCCAGCCATTGACGCGGGCCGTGTCGCCAAAGTCCTTGATGCCACGTTACGCATCGTCGCCAGCAACTGAATTCAGACTCGAGGGCGGGCCACAAACCCGCCCACAAATCCCTTTATGCAAAAACTTCCCAATATCCTGCTGGCCCTGATCGTGACTGCCGTGCTCGCAATCGTCTCGAGCTTTATCGTTGCCAGATTCGTGTCTCGAGATGCGCAACTGGTCCAACTCGTGCAACCCGATGAGGCTGGTTTGAATTCGTTGTTCGCAGACTCGAGCGGGGTTCCAGGCACAGCGATTGGTTCGCCACAAACGATGATCATTTCTGATCCGAAAGCCTTCATCGAAGGCACCGGCTCGAGCGGTGAGAGATACGTTAATGACGCTTATTTGAAAGCGAACAGCATTTATCCATTGCAGGTCAAAACCGTGAATTTCTTTCGGGATTCCATCGTTTGGGTTGCTGGGATCGCCGCGCTGATGATCGGCGCATTTCGTTGGTGGTGGATGCGTCGAAGCTCAGTAAGTGCGGGCTAATCGCTGTCCGCTCTGAGAGAAACACGAACCCTCGAGCCACGCTGGTTACATCCACATCTCGGTCTGAACAGTTGCAGAATTCGCCACTGTTCTTGGCCGAATTCTTGATCGCATCGCAGTGCTCGAGGCATTACTTCCTGTTGCTTTTCAAGAATCCCTTGATGTGCGCCTTGGTATCAAAGTTCGATTCGCCCATGTAGACGGTCTCGAACAGCATCAACATCATCACCGGTCCGAACAATTCCGCGAGTTGCTGCATCGGTTCTTTGCGCATCAATTTGCCTTCGGTTTGATAACGAACCAACATCTCGAGCATTTTTTGGATGATGCGTTTCGGGTACTCAAAAATCGTGGCCAATTCAGGTTGTCGTGCCACCTCGGTGTAGACCGCCAGCATTAGCGGTGCTCGAGCCTGCAACAATGCTTGGTAGGCACTGACGATTTGAATC
>JAYURE010000409.1:0-4693 GCA_043756345.1 Deinococcales bacterium
GTCTGGTCGGCCTGATCGGTTTTTTTGAGGGTCTCCTCGAGATTGTTCTGAATGCCAAGCCGGTTGGCCAAGTTGGTGAGTTGATCGGTGTGCGCCAAACGTTGCATGGTCCCGGCGTGCGTTTCGGCACGAATCAAATCGTCTTTAAAACTGAACAGCATTTGTGAAAGCGTCAACAACGTCATGTTGGCCAAGCCCAATTCGATGAGCGCGTAGATCGCGCTGTAATTTGGTGTTGAACTGCGCAAACTTTGCACGATGAAGACCAAACTGATCAGCAGCATCGTCGTCAAGAACAGGTTCGGCAAGATTCGTGCCCGAGGGTTCACCCTGGCGAACGAACCGAGCAGGCACATCGCCGGAATCCAGAAGAAACTTTCGCTCATCTCGGCAACAATATTGATGTTCGCCGATGCCACGAACAGGATGTAAACCAGTTTGGACAACAAGAACGCACCGGACAGGCTGACCACGCTCAAAATAACGGCATTCGTGCTGTGTTTGAACACCAACAGGCACAGGTAAACGAAAAAGATGCCGACCGTGAACAACGGGTAACAGACATCATCGAGCGCGGTACTTTGCTGACTGGGCGTATTGAGAACCAATCCAACCACGAAGGCCAGAAACACGAACGGCAAGGCGATCAGCAGGCTCCGTCTTGGGCCTTCCATGGCCAAATCTGGAACGCTGCTCGAGGGGGTGGAGTCGTGCTGCATAAACGCTCCACATCTTGCTTTATTGCAGGTCACTGAATGCTTACTTCTCGCGTTAAACACGTGAAGCAATGGGAGCGGTACGTCTCGAGAGATCAAGCAAGATTTGAATCAGGCCAACTCGAGCACCGTGCGTTCTGTGACCCAATCATCACTGACTACGCGGCCATCCTCGAGTTTCACACAACGTTCCGCGAATGCACCCACGCGAGGATCGTGCGTGACCAAGACCACCGAAACACCCTCGGCATGAAGTTGTTCAAAGATCGCCAGCACCTCATCGCCGCCCTCTCGAGACAGGTTGCCGGTCGGTTCGTCCGCCAGCAAGACCGTCGGTTCGGTGACGATGGCTCGAGCAATCGCCACGCGCTGCTGCTGCCCGCCCGAAAGTTGCGATGGGTAATGCCGCATCCGATCCTCGAGCCCAACCGCCTCCAAGTACGCTTTGGCCTGCTCGCGTCGCGCCTTCGCCGCAATGCCCGCGTAGACCAATGGTAGTTCGACATTCTCGAGCGTCGTCAATTCTGGAAAAAGGTTGTACGCCTGAAAGACGAAACCGAAATGCTGATTGCGAATCCGAGCGAGTTCCGCATCGGGAAGCCGGGTGATGTCGTAGCCCTCGAGTACGAACGCACCCTCGGTCGGCGTGTCGAGCGCCCCAAGAATTTGCATCAGCGTGCTTTTCCCGGAACCGCTCGCACCCATGATCGAAATGAACTCACCACGTTCAATCTGCAAATCCACACCATCGAGCGCCGCGACCATCCCATCGCCCATCGCGTACCGTTTGACGATCCCCTCGAGTTGAATCATCGGTGCTGAACCAGTCTGCGTCACTTGATTTCCCCACCCTTCGAGACTTCAATCTCCGTTCGATCCTTGAACGCTTCGACGCTCGAGGTAATCACGCGATCACCATCTTTGAGGCCGCTGGTAATTTCGATCAAGTCGGCATTGGACGCGCCGAATGTGACCTCGGAGCGTTTGGCTTTTGCACCATCGCTCGAGACCACAAACGCGATCCGTTCGCCACCCGTTGTGATGAACGCACCACGCGGCAGCGTCGGCACATCCTTCTTGCGACCCACGGTGATCTCGAGGCCCGCACCAGAATTTGGACGGATCGGGCTGGAAATCGAATTGCCCTTCGCGTCGCGTTCGTCTTTGGGAAACAGACGCACCTCCACCTTGACCGTTGCCCCGTTCGAGCCCGTGACCGCCTGTGATGCAACCCGAATCACCTTGCCGACAATCGGTTTGTCACCCACGGTCACGCGAACCGCCTGACCCGGTTGCACCCGTCCCGCCGAGGTCGCATCGACATTTCCCTCCACGATCAATTGCGAAATATCCGCCAGCGTTAACAGTTTCGCCGAGATCGGCACGTCCTGCCCCGCACGCATGTTCAAGCCGATCACGCGACCAGCGAACGGAGCCTTGACCACCAAATTCTCGAGGTTTGATTCACTTCGTTTCAAATCATCGCCAGCATTCTTGAAGGCACGTTCTGCCGCCGAGACTTTCAACTCACCAGACGCTCGAGCATCCGTCAAGCCACGTTCCAAACTCGAGATTTCACGTTGCGCCAAAGTCAGTTTGTCACGCGCCACATCGACACCCACTTTTGCCTCTGCACCAATCACAAACAATTCCTTGGTTTGAGCCAACGCCCGCTCGAGGTCCGAAACGTCCGCTCGAGCATCGTTCAACTTCGCGCCCGCATCACGCTCGGACTGTACCGCCTGCAATCGAGCCTGAGCCAAATCATCCTCGGCTCCAGTCAACGCATTCTTCGCATCGCGTGCCGCCCCCTCGAGATCCGGCGAAACGAGCGTCGCCAACTCTTGCCCGGTAAAAACATCATCACCCTCTTTGACCTTCAACGTCTGCACCGTTGCCGCCGCCTTCGAGATCACATCGATCACATCCTTGGGCACAATCGTTCCGGGACTCGAGACGGTCTCCTCAATCGTGCCTCGCGTGACGCTGGCCGCCGTGAATTGCCGCAAAACGTAGACAGATTCTTGCGGGCGCAAAATCAGAAACGGTACGACCACCAACGCCGTCAGCACTGCCAATGTGAATCCCAGCAACGGCCATTGGCTGCGTTTGCGTTCCGCCTTCAACTTGCCTTGCGCCCCAATGATTCCGCCACCACCGATCAAACTGCCTCGAGATGGAAGGGCTCGAGCGCCACCACGAACCATCGCTGGACGCAGGCCCGGAAGTGCGACCGGCGTGGGTTCGGAATCCTCGAGTTCTATCGTTTGCACCAATTCCGGTTCGGGAGTTTGAGGTTCGGCAACCCGTGGCACGGGACGAGGAACCGGCTCTCGAGGCAACCTCTCCGGCTGAGGTTTCGGCGCATCATTCAACGATTCCGGTTTGCGCAACGCCCCAAATTTCGGAGGCACACCCGTCTTGGTCGGTTTGGGTGGCACGCCACGCGGACGAGAACTGTTATCGCTCATTGCATCTCCCTCGAGCCACAATCACATTTCACGGTTACATCTCACGGAGGGCTTCAACCGGTTTCAATCTCGAAGCGAGTAACGCCGGGTAGAACCCAAGCAGCACGCCAACCACAAGCACGATGCCAACAACCTCGAGCGCGACGATTGGAGAAAACTCGAGGCCTTTCGAGAATAGAAATGGTCCAGTTGCATTCTTGATGATCGGCAAGAGTGGTGCGGCGATCAACACGCCAATCACTGCGCCCAAACCGGCCAGAACGAACGCGCTGGCAAGACTCTCGAGCACGATCACGCTGCGGGTCGCTCCGAGGGCACGACGCATGCCAATTTCTTTGGTGCGCTCGGTGATGTCCACGAGTTGAATCGAGAAGATACCGATTGAACAGGTGATCAGCATGATGATGGCGAAGCCAGCGAACAGGAGTGCCTGCGGGTCGAGACTGGGTTTGTCCTCAAAAGTGTTGGCGCTCGAGGTGGCATAAACTGCCCCTTTGAACTGCACGAACATCGAATCGGTTTTGTAGAAAGTTCGCACCGCCTGAAGCGCCTGTGATTTTGCGGTCTCGAGCATTCCCGATTTGGCTTTGATGTTTAAGGTCACTTCGCCCTCAATGCTGCTGTACGGTTTGAAGGCCATCAGCAGGTAATCTGATCCGAAACCGTTGTCGCTTTCCGGGTCACGGAAAACGCCGGTCACACGGTAAGGCTCGAATGGTGGCAGTGCCTCTCCGGGTGCCGAGTATCCGGTTGAGATGGAGACGGTTTTTCCGATGGCTTTGTTTTCGCCAAAAATTTGTTTGGCGATGCGTTGCGAGATCACGACCGGTGGCGTGCCTGCCTTCAAATCTTTGTTGCCGTAAAACGTGCCCTCAACCATTTGCAACGGCGCGATGCTGACGTAACCGGGATTGGCTCGGGCGACCCCGGCCAGTTTGTAACGTTCGCCGTTGTATTCGAGTTTGGCTTCCCAAATGTTGGCTCGCATTTCGATGGCTTCGGCATCCGGGATGAGTTTGCGTAGCTTCTCGAGGTCTTCGGTTTTGAACAACGTGTACGAGAATGTTGAACCCATGCCACGGCTGCCGGAGTAAACCCGAAAGACATCTGGCGGGAGGGCCGCGAGTTGTCGGCCCTGAACCAAATTGAGCGCCAATGTCACCGCGAGCGCCCCGAGTGCGACCTCGAGAATCGTCAGGATCGAACGCAGTGGGCGTCTGGTCATGCGCCTGAGGGCGGCTGTGAATGCCGCGATCATGAAGTCCTCAAGTTAATTCGCAAAGACTTATCCACGTAGCGCCTCCGATGGTCGAATTCTCGAGGCCATCCATGCTGGGTACGCGCCGAACAGCAAACTGATCAGCAACGCGACCAGCAGGCCGATCACGAAATGCAAAGGTCTCAAGGTCAAATCCATGCCAGTTCCGTATTGGCTCGCGCTTTTCAAACTCGCCTCGAGACCCGCCGTGATGCCCCTGGCGAGCAGCATCCCAAGCACGCCTCCGA
>JAYURE010000410.1:0-4688 GCA_043756345.1 Deinococcales bacterium
CAGAAGGCAGAGGATTGCTCGAGCAGGCGGCAAAAACCAACGCGGCGATACTGGCGATCAAAACCATTCGTTTCATACGACCTCCAAAACCTTGAGCTGATACTTCGAGGAGTGATTGCGACGGGTGGGCGTTCTACGCATTTCTTTTCACTGACATGTGATGCCTCAAGAATCAGTTTGGAATTCCATTTCAATTGACCTTGGTTGGGCTGTACGCACACTGACCTGACCAGACAGTGATCGGACCTTTGCTGCGATTGGCTTCGGGAGCATTCACCTTGAGTGTGACCCGACACGGCCAGGTTGCCGAACCGCTGTTCCCAGGGCTATACAGGTCAAAATATGATTGGCTCGAGCCGGTGGTGCCGTAAAGTTGCTCATCGCCGAACGCTGTGGTGGCGTACACTTTCCAGTCGTAACGCAGGGCTTCGTTTGATGGGTTATCGATTTCGACACCGCCGTAGTAACGTTGCGGGTCGGACCCCAAAACCGTGATCCTGCAACCCAAGGCCCGCAGGTCAATGGTGCTGTTGTTCGTCACGCTGACACCCAAGCACAATCGACCGCCGAATCCGCCGCTGGTCCTTTCCCTCGAGTACACGCCCGAAGATTTGATGCGAGGATACGGATTGCTTGGTGGAGCATTGACCGTGATGGTCGCGTTGGCTTGCGCGGATGCACCCTGATTGTCAGTCACACGTGCCGAAACACTGCGTTGCCCGACACGAGGGAAGCGGATGTTGACCGTGCAACCGGTTGTGCTCGAGAGCGTATCTGGGGTGGTGACGGTCCAAACGACATTGTTGCACAGGGCAGTGCTTGGCTCATTTGCATCTTTGACGATGGCGGTGAAGACCTGATCTTCGCCTTCAATGATGTTGTCCGGGTACTCGAGTTTGATGGTGGGTGTGCTGTTGAGGACATTGAGGTTCAGGTTGACGCTGGCGGTTGCCCCTTGCGCATCTTTGGCGGTCAGGGTGATCAAATGCTGGCCCGCCTTGGCGAACACGTGATTGGAACCCAAAACCCCCTCCAGGTTGGACGTGGCCGACACCGTGACGTCGCAGCCATCCTCGAGGTCACTGACGGCAGCAAAGCCAAGCGGCAGTCCGCCTTCACAATCCGTGAGGTTGTTCAGTTTCTGACCCAGTTGAAAGTTGCTCGAGCTTTGGTACAGCCTCAGTTTCGGTGGCGTGTTTGGGGATCGCGCAAATTCTTTCTCGAGCTTGAAAAGCTTATCGGTGCTTTCGGCCAAACGACCAAACACTGGGACATCCACCACGAACCCGTACTCACCCTCGAGTTTGCCTCGCAAAATCCAAGTCGGGTTGCGTGGAAAGGCCCCATCGAGTTGAAAGGCGGCTTTGGCGGTCAGAATTGGACCGGCCGCCCCGTACAGCAACAGGGCCGCTTCGCCTTTGGTGTACGCCTCTGCAAGAAGCCCAGTATCGAACTTCACTTGATCTTGTGTCTGCACGCTGAGTTGCGGGTTGCCATCGAGTTTCAACCAGCCTCGGGCACTGTCCCAACGCACACCCACAGTCGCGTCACCGCGTTGCTCGGCCGCGTACTCAAACTTGAATTTGAGTTCGCCCGCGATGCCAACCTTGACGTACAGCGTCGGGACAACGCAAACCGGCACGACCACAATCACCACGCATTTGGGAGCGAAACGGTACTCGGCAATCTTCTTCTCGGCTGCGATTCTTCCTGTGGCTTCACCAGAAACTTTGATTCTGGCCCGCTGTTCTATTTTCGCAGAACCCTCGATGTACTCGAGCTTCGGGAGGCGTGGCGGAAAGAACCTGGGACCACGAACAGCAATTTTGACACCGTAACTGGCATTGAAGTACGCCTCGCCGCTCAAGGTCACTTTGGCGCTGACCGTCGTGGCTGGGGTGGCCCCTTCGACTTCAAGCCAACTTTCATTGATCACCACCCGGTAATTCATGCCATCACCGATGCTGACCTCCGCTTGCGGGGAGAGCCCATTCTTTTTGACCTGCGGGGCCAGACCCACCGAAACCCCCGGCGTCAAGCCCTTGGCCGAAACGAGGTCTTCCGGCTTGAGTTCAAAGTTGGCTTCAATGTCGCCATGACTGATGGCTTCTTCGAGGCTGGCCTGTGTGGTCTCGAGGATCACTTGGCCGTTCTCGCGCTTGATGGCGCTGACTTTGCGCAAGTAACCGTAAGGCGCGTTCTTTGAGATTTCCGAAGCCAAGACATCGCCAACCGCCAGGTTTTTCAGCACAGAACCATCGGTGCTGAACCGCATCTGACCGGATTTGCTGTCATACGCCTGAAGGCTCGAGCGTGTCTCGTTATCGGCCACTTTGGTCGTGGCAGGAATGATCGGTTCGCCAACTTGTTCTTGGGTTGGGGTTGGTGTGGCAGTGGGTGTTGTTGGACAGGCCACCAACACGCCAGTCAGCAACAAGGCAAGAAACCACAACGAATTTCGGATCGGTTTTTTCATGCGCGTTCTCCTTCAAGAATTTCAACAGCCCTCAAGTGTTGTTCAACTTCAATCCTGCTGCGCGGCTTGCGAAAGGTGCTGCCCACAGACCGCGCAATGACGTCCATACGGGTTGGTGATGCGCGTTTCGCACTTCGGACAAGCCTCGAGCAAGCGCTGCCCATCATTGACGCAGTAGCGTTCGTGCGAATCGCCGGGAACCGCCCGGAAGCACTGCGGGCAGACCCGAAAGAAAACGCTGGTTTGCGTGTGCCTGGAAACGTTCACCCCGCCTCCCTCCTTGATGCGGTTACTTTCGCAGCAGGCCGGTGAGATGGTGGTGAACTTTTCAGGCGTTTTTGCCGATTCGGGATGTTGGGCGAACTTGATCCCTCAACGGAAATCAGTCGGCAGCAGGTGCAACCGCACGGGCAGCCAAGAAATCCTGCCAGCGTTCCGGGATCACCTCGGCCACCTCGAGCAGTTGCGCTCGGGTTTCCTGATACAGGCGGTTCAGGCTTTTGTGGTTGTTACGCAACTGCAAGGCCCGAACGCACACTGCCAGATGCTCGAGGTTGTACGCATCGTGGGCCATCAGGATTCGGCCCGCCCGTAACGCCGCCTCCGGGTCGGACTCGAGGATGGCTTGTGCACCAGACAGCAAGCTCAGGTGCAAGTTCTCGCGGATGGAATCATCTTCCGAGATGCGCTCCAAGCCGTCCAGGTACGCGCCACGCCAAAGCGTGATCTCGCCGCCGGTCAGGAAAGTTTCGGCATCGCTGGTCACGGACCCGAGGGCGTAACCGTTGCTGGTGGTTTGCAACGCATCCACACCGAGGCTGCTGCGGATACCACGAACGGCCTGCTTCAGGCTCGAAAGGGCCTGTTCCTCAGGTTCGTCCGGGTAGAGCGTGTCGATCAGTTCGAGTTGCTGGATTTCACTGCGACCGGCAATGCGGGCCTCGAGCAGCAAGGCCAGCAACGCTTGGCGTTTGCGTCCACGCACGGGTTCGCTGGTTTGATCCTGCACGGTTTGCATCGGGCCGAGCACCTCGAGCCTGAGGGTGTTAGAAGGCGTTGCGCTGCCGTGGCTGGCTTGGTTTTTAGAAGGGGCAGCCCGCAATTGAGGAAAGTATCCTCGGGCCAATGTTGCGGCGGCCAGGAATCCTTTGCCCTCGAACCAATCCAGACGTTGCTGAGCACTGCTGTGGTTGTTGTTCAGCCGATCCAACTCCAAACCGAGTTTTTGTGAGTTGAACGGATCATGCAGGCCATCTGCCAAGGACATCGCCTCAGCAAACAATGACTTGGCAAGCTCGAGTTCACCGAACATTTCTTGCAGGTGCGCCTGGGCTTTTTTGAAACGCCAGTGATACGTGGGACTGTCCAGTACCGCGTCCAGGCTTTCAAACTCCTCGAGCAACCGCTTCGCTTCGTCTTTGTTGCGGTTGCGGATCAGGGCCATGACTTGGTCGTACAGAATCTCCATCAACAGGTTTTTGTTTTGTCCGTCACGGGCCAGCAGCAGGGCTTGACTCGAGTATTTGAGTTGCATCATGCCCGCCATCGGTTCGGACGATTGGCTGTAGACGTAACTGGCCTGCGAGAGTCCTGCAATGTGAAAACGTGATCCTGAATGAAGGCCATGGATGCCCAATGCTTCCTGGATGGCCTTCTCCGCCTCGGATTGCAAACCCATGTCCGCCTGAAGTTCGGCCATCGCACACAGGTTGAAGGCGTACTGCCGCGTATCGCCCGCCGAACGCCGGATTTCAAGGCATTCTTGCAAAGAAGATTGAGCCAATTCGTACTGGCCCAGATTCTTGTAAGCGAGCCCAAGGTTGTTGAGCAATGAACCCAGCGTGTGACCCATCCCGTTTTCGCGGGCAGCATTGATCACCGTCAGGTATTCGTTGATTCCAGCGGCGTATTCCCCTCGATCCATGTGATACGAGCCGCTCAGGGCAATGAATCGGTTGCGCTGCTCACTTTGCATTGAATCGTTCGAGAGTGCCGATACACGTTCCAACAATGCCTCAAATGGCAAAAATTGTCGCGTCGCCAAATACGACAGGGCTGCCGCGTACAACACATCCGCCTTGGCTGTTTTTTGCAATGCTGGGTTGGCCTCCCAGAGCGCAGTGGCCTCCGGGTATCGGCCCAAGGTCATCAGGCTGCATATCCGCACTTCCTCGATGTCCCATTCAGATTTGCTGCTCTCGAGCAACTGTTC
>JAYURE010000411.1:0-4687 GCA_043756345.1 Deinococcales bacterium
TTCGTTCTGGGATGCTTTCGTCCAGGATCATGCCAACCGGAGGGGGAAACGCATGGCGCAAACAGTTGCAAACCAAACACCTGCCGAATTGGACAGCACCAGGGGCGGCTTCAAAATTGGTGACAATGTGGTCTACCCGACCCAGGGTGCGGGCCGCATCGTTGATGAGGTCGAACGTGTCATCGGTGGCAAAACCATGCAATTTTTTGAACTCGAGCTTTTGAAGGGCAGCACCAAAGTCTTGATTCCCAAGGGCCAAGAAACCCGTGTCGGTTTGCGTTTGATCACCGATTCGGCCCGCGTTCCAGAATTGCTCGAGTTGCTGCGCGGCCCAACCTTGGATTTGCCTGAGGGTTGGACACCACGTCACCGTCAGGAAACCACGATCCTCTCGCAGGGTGATATTTTTCAGATTGCGCAACTGACCGGCACCTTGTACCGCCGGGACATTGAACGCGCACTTTCGGCCACCGAACGTCGTGTTTTGGACGATGCACGACACATGGTTGTGACTGAGGTTGCAATGGCCCTCGGGGTGAGTCTCGAGGAGGCCGGGGAAACGATTGAGCGCACACTCGAATAAGCGCGGGCGTGCCGGATCGGGTCGTCGAGATGCGGGCCGGGCTGTTTCAGATCGAGAACGTTCGGCTGGTTCGGCGGGGCTCGAGTCGGATTCCAATGCGAAGCTTGAGCTTGCGGCTGACCTCTCGAGCGAACCGTTGTACTCGCCTCGTGTGGTTCGTGCATTGTTGGCGCGGCACGGGTTGCGACCCACGAAAAGTTTGGGTCAAAATTTCCTGATTGATGGCAATGTCTTGCGTCATATCGTGCATGTCGGCCTCGAGCAGGCTGGGCTCGAGGCCGTGCCGAACGTACCGATCAATGTCTACGAGGTCGGTCCCGGTCTGGGCGTTCTGACACGCGCCCTGGCCGAAACTGGCGCGAACGTCATCAGCATCGAAAAGGACGAGCATCTGCGCGGCGTGCTCGAAACGACACTCGAGGGCATTCCGAACGTGCGCGTGGTCTTCAAAGATGCGCTCGAGTTTCCCTGGCATCACGCGCCCGAGGGCAGCCTGCTGGTGGCGAACCTGCCGTATTACATTTCCAGCGCGATCATCGCCAAAATTCTCGAGGGCGGACGCTTTTCGCGCCTGACGTTTCTGGTGCAACGCGAGGTGGCTTTGCGGCTCGAGGCGCAACCTGGCGAGGATGGGTACGGATTCCTCTCGGCACTGGTCGCCCTTTACGGTCGCGCCGAACGTGTTTTCGACGTGCCCAAAGGTGCATTTTTTCCCGCCCCAGATGTCACCTCGAGCGTCGCCCGGATTCATGTCACGCCGGGATTGCGACCCGCACCCGGCGTGATTCGTGTGCTCGAGGTGGCCTTGCACCATCGGCGCAAAACCTTGCGCAACAACCTGTCTTTGGCTGGGTACACCCCGGAGTTGATCGTGCGAGCACTCGAGGTGGCTGGCCTTGAGCCAAGCGTTCGGGCCGAGGATGTGCCCTTGGCGGCGATTCAGGCATTGGCGACCGTGCTTGAACCTACTGGGCTCGAGCCTGGACCGGGTTCAGATCAGGATTGATGCGGTCGGTGTCATCGTGACGAGCAAGTCATCACAAGAACACCCGAGGGACTTTCACATTTCATCCATGCGGCAAGCGTATTTTGATGACAAGACAGGCTCGAGATCAACTTCGACCTGTAGCGGTCTGTATTCATCGCCTTTAAGACGCCATTTACTCAGCCGTGCAAAACTCATTGCATTCAGGCACAAGGGCCAAAATGCCCGACCGCCATTTCTCGAGGTGAAATCCATGAACGCCCTTTCCGTTGTCCTGCACGGCCCTCATCCCAGCGCGGGTGGCGGCGTGCTCGCATTTTGCAACACGCTCGAGTTGGGTTTGAAACAACCCACGCTCGAGGTTTCACGCCTGTACATCGGTTCGGCCACCGGTGATCAAACAACCCAGGCCGGAGCCGTCGCGGGCATCAAAGCGTTGGTTGGTAGCTTTCCAGATGTCTTTCGGGCCGCCTCCAAACGCCGGGTCGTGCATTTCAACACGTCGTTCACGCAAAAGGCCTTGATGCGCGATGCGGTCTTCTTGAAGATCGCGCAGGCCCGAGGGTGCCCAACCGTGGTCGAATTTCACGGTGGTCTGCCCGAAAGTTACGAGGACCGTGGCAGCAAGTGGGCCTTGCGCAATCTGGTCAAAGCCGATCAGTTGGTGGTGATCAATCCGCAGCAGGGGGCACAACTGGTTGAACGTTTCCCAGAAACCAGCAACAAAGTTCACCTGATCCCGAACAGCGTTGAGATTCCAAACCTGGATCTTGGTGAACGCTGGTCGGCCCGACAACTCGAGCCGCGAGTCTTGTTCTTAAGCCGTCTCGAGCCCGCCAAGGGCCTGCTCGAAACGATTCGGGCCTTGGCTTTGGTCCGAGACCGTGGCGTGCGCATCGGACTGGATATTGCCGGAACTGGCACCGCACTCGAAGAGGCGCAGGCGCTGGTCAAAGAACTCAAGCTCGAGGATCTGATCGTCTTTCACGGTACGGTTGCCGGGGAAGCCAAACAAGCCTTGTTTCGCAATGCCACGCTGTTCAGCTTTCCGACGTACTACCCGGAAGGCCAACCGATTGTCGTGCTCGAGGCCTTCGCCTGGGGCTTGCCGGTGATCACCTCGACGCTCGAACCGACCGCCGGATTGGTGCCGCACGGCATCAACGGCCTGCACGTGCCACCTAAAGACCCGGAAGCGATTGCCAGTGCGATCACGCAACTCGTTGCCGATCACCGTTTGAACCTGAAAATCGCGCAAGCAAACCGGGCTCGAGCCGAATCCGAGTTCGACATTCGCCAGAATTCGCACCGCTTTGTTGCCCTCTATCAACAAGCTGTGTACCAACGTGCAGCCGGGCGGCGCGGTTGAATGCTCTCAGACCGTCATGAAAACAAGCCCGCTGGAATTCAATCGGCAAAGCACGTGAGTCGCCCGGAGAAATCACGCTGGGAGAAGCTCCGTTGGCTGACCGCCCGCCTGCGAGCCATGAGCCTGAGCGAAATTCAGCACCGCCTGAAAACCCGAAGCATCAAAAAGCAATGGAAACAGAACGGCGCACCAGTCGCCGCGACCCTGCCGACCCTGCCCGACCTCGAGCGCATCGCCAACCTGCCGTTCTATGCCGTTGGACTCGAGCGTGACGCGCTGCGGGCCGCCGCCGGAGAATCCGAAATTGTCGCGCTCTTAAAAGAGGCCGATGAAGCACTCGAGGGTCGCTGGCGTTTCTTTGCCTTCGCTGAAGATCAGAGCATTCCGATTCCGCCCGATCCGAGCGCGACTCCTCTGACCGGAACCTTTGCCGGGGCGCAACCGATTGATTGGCACCGTTGCGACATCACCGGACTGCGGGCCGATCCGAGCGCGTTTGGTTTGGACTTTGATTACAAAGATTTCAATGTGGTTGGTAATGTCAAATACACCTGGGAGAAATCCCGTCACCACCACACGACCATTTTCGCGCTCGCCTACGCGATCACCGGCGAGGACCATTACGCCCGCGCCGCCGCCTACCAGATCCGAAGCTGGCTCGAGCAGAATCCAGCCCCGAACGGCATCAACTGGTCCAGCGGTATCGAAGTTGGCGTGCGTTTGATCGCCTGGACGTGGGTTTTTCACCTCCTCAAAGGCCATCCGAGTTGGGGCAAATGGTTCTCCAAACCCGAACTCTGGCAGAGCATTTACGCGCACCAGCAATACCTGGCCAGTTTTGAATCTCGAGGTTCGAGCGCCAACAATCACCTGCTGGCCGAACTCGCCGGGTTGTACATCGCGGCAACCACCTGGCCGGTCTTCCCGGAAAGCCAAGCCTGGGCCGCGAAAGCCAAATTGGAACTCGAGCAAGAAATCCCATTGCAATTTTTCGATGACGGTCTGAACAAAGAGATGGGTTTCGATTATCACGTCTTCGCCCTCGAGATCGCATTGCACCCGGCGCTGATGGCCGCCAAACGCAACGAACCGTTCTCAAAAAATTACCTCGAGCGCCTGGGCAAAAGCATTCGAGCCATCGCACTATTGCGCGATGCCAAAGGCAATCACCCGCGTTACGGCGACAGCGACGAGGGCCTGGTCGCCCAAATTGGACCGCGCCGGGACCACAGCAGCGAAGGCATTCTCGAGGTTGGACGCCGCTTTTTTGGTCTGAATTACGTCGCGCCTCACGCCGGAAAACTGCCCGCAGCACTGCTCGTCGGGACCAACAGCGCACCCGAAAAACCTGCCACACCGACACCCTCGAGCTTCGCCTTCAAAGATGCTGGATTGTACTCGCTCGCCTCATCTCGAGGCACGCCCAAAGAGGTTTTGGTGCTCGCCGATGCTGGACCGCTCGGCTTCCTGGCAATTGCCGCCCACGGTCACGCCGACGCACTGCACTTCACGCTTGGGGTCGGTGGGCAACCGGTGATCGTGGACCCCGGAACGTTTGTGTATCACACCGATCCACCCTGGCGGCAAGCGTTCAAAAGCACCGCCTATCACAACACCCTCGAATTGGACGGCAAGGATTCGAGCGAATATATCGCCGCGTTTTTGTGGGGTCAGAAAGCCAACGCCAGCGTGCAAACCTGGGAACCACGCAACGATGGTGGCCTGCTGATCGCCTCGCACGACGGGTACA
>JAYURE010000412.1:0-4687 GCA_043756345.1 Deinococcales bacterium
ACACGCCGAGCGCCGAAATCATCGCGGGGAACCACAAGGCTCGAGGGGTGTTGAGCCAGTCGAAGACGCGCATTTGAATCACGTAAGGAATGGCGTTGCTCATGGCGGGAAAAACCATGGCGCACATGACCACACCGAACAAAAATCGTTTGCCCGCAAACTCGAGCGTGGCGAAAGAGTATCCGGCCAGCGCACTGATCGTGGTCGCACCGAGCGCCGCCAAACCCGAGACGTAAATGCTGTTCCAAAAGTTGCGCCAGAATCCCGGCAGGGCGTTCAACAAACCCGAGTAATTCCGTGCCGCGCTGCCCTCGAGCGCCAAGCGACCCTGAAAAAAGCCCTTGTCGAGCGATTGATGCTGCGTGGCCTGCGAGAGCGAAATCAAAAATGGCAACAGGCAGACGATGCCGATGAACACGACCAGCAATTGAATCACCATGCGCGTCAATGGTGGCAACGTCACCGGCATGGTGTTCGTCTCGAGTGCGGACGGTTGTTCGATCTGCGTGAAATTGCGTCCGAAGGCCACGTAAATCAGCAGCACCAACAGCAGCATGATCGCAAAGAAAACGCAGGTCATGACGCTGGCCGCATCAAAATTCTGATACCCGAACGCCTCACGGTAAGAAAGTGCTGGAACGCCCACCGGAAGCTCACCGAAATCCGCGCCGGGTCGCCAATTGCTGGATTGCAAAGCGCTGCCCAAACCCATCGAAAGCGCCACGAAAACCATCGGTTTTGCCAACGGCAGCGCAATGTGTGTGACCTGCTTCCAAAAACCTGCACCATCCAAGGCCGCCGCCTCGAGCGTGCTGCGTGGAATGGCGGCGAAGGCCATCATGTACAAGAGCATGTTCCAACCCAAATTTTTCCACATCACGAAGAAGATGTTGTACATCGAAAAAAACGGCAGTCGCTCGGGCAGGCCCGGAGCAACAACCCGCAGGACACCGAGCAGGTCATTGAGGGGCGTGATCAGAATTCCCGAGAACCAACTCAGTGACGAAAACAAACCGATGGGAACCGCCATGTACGGCACAAACATCAACATGCCAAGTGCGGCCAGGTGCTTGCGAAACAACAGGTACATGCCGTAAGCCAGCGTGAAGGCCACGAAATGCAGGACCAGCAGGCTGGGAATGGCGCTCAGCAAACTCTGCCCGACCGCGATCCAGAAGTCCTCTCTCGAGAGCACCGCGAAGTAACCTTTGAGGGCATGGAATCGAAACGAGGGGTCTTCACTGATCGGTTGCCAACGGTTGAAGGAAACGAAAAAGTTGAACGCCAACCCGAACACGCCGAAAACCATGAACAGCGCAAAGAACGGGGCGACGTACCAAAGTCCGGTGAAATCGGAGCCGCCGCGTTTGCGTCTTGTCATGCCGTAACCTCGTTCTCAAGAAGTGATTGGACCTTACAAGCTCGAGCCAATTTTGCTTTGCGCGAATCATAACAACGAGGTCTTGTTTGTGAATGCGCCGTCTGGCTTAGGGATTTCGTTGAACGTCTCGAGCGCTGGATTGTTGAACTCTTATGATGGTCGGGCAATGAAACGAAAGTACGCGGATCGATCAGACTGGAAACGGATTCTCGAGAAGGAATACCGTCTGGTTCGTTGCGATCATCCTGATTTTTAGGGTTTGATTGCCGAGTTCAAAATGATCCGGGTGCGTGAACCGTTGTTCGTGCCGAATTTGGGAGGCTCGATCTGTATTGCCGATGCCGGTTTCGTCTGACTGCATTACTTGCGCGATGTTGCGAACCACGTCATCACCGTGATGTACGACTCGAGCGGCGCAGTCGTGCAGTGGTACATCGTGCTCGAGCATGGTTTGGATGACCGGGGCGTGCCGTATTTCGATGATCTGTACTTGGATGTCGTGGTTGGCCCGGATGGTCGTTTTGAGATCAAGCATGCCGATGAACTCGAGGATGCGTTGAAAGCGGGCGTGATTTCACAGGCTCAGTTTGATCTGGCCTGGTGCGAGACGAACCGTTTGGTCAGCCTGCTCGAGTCTGGCGAGTTGAACTTGCGTGATTTGCCAACGCTTGAAGGCCGATCAGCAATAATTCACTGACCGGCCAGTTCTCGAGAAATTCTGAATTGTTTAGCGCTTGAAGGCACCCTCGAGTGTCAAGGTCAAGGCTTTGTTCAACTCGTCGTGAATGTCCCGTTCGAGCCGGTAGGTGCTCCAACGCAATGCAGTCATGAAGTACGTGTCCGAAAGGCTGCCCGCGATGCGCTCGAGGCTAATATCACTGCGCAAGCCGCTGATGTCGTGCAGCAGTCCAGCGATGATCTTCGAGAGCGGCAGTGATTCGTAAGCGGTTCTCGAGCGTGCCGGGTCCGGGTTGATCAATTCATACGCCAGCGGTGAGATCAGGTCGCGTTCGCTCGAGGTGATGTCGCCAAGGTCTTTCCACAAGGCGCGAAGCATGTCGATGGCCGCGTGGCCTTGGGCGCGGCGTTCGTTGGTGCGTTCGCGCAAGGTCGCAATGATTTGCGAGCCGTAATCCAGCAGCACCGCTTCCTTGTACGGGTAGTAGTTGAAGAACGTGCCGCGTGAGACATGAGCGACTTTCGCCACGTCTGTGGCGGTGGTCTTGTCGAAGCCACGTTCTTTAAAAAGTTGAATGGCGACGGTGTAAATCCGGTTTTTACGACGGTATTTTTGGCGTTCGCGCAGGCTTTGGGGTTGGTCGGGAGACGATGGCTCGAGGCCCTTTTTGAGCGGTTCGAGAGGGGTGAGAACAATTGCAGTCACGGGGCGAATTGTAACACCGGTTTTCGGCTGAGTCCAACCAATTCCGACAAGTCGCCCTCAACTGCGATGCTCGAGGTGAGGAAGAGATTGATTCGAAGAGTTTGATTCACTGTCCCGAGTACACAGGTCAGAATTCAGCCTCGTACCGGATGGGCCAGCAGGCGCAACCCGACCAGGCAGACAAAGACCGTGCCGCCCTCATGCGCGATCACCGCGAGCGGCAGTGGCACGTATCCGAACAACGCGAGCGTGCCAACAATGCCGATCACGCCGAGGGCAAAACTCAGGTTGAACTTGACGGTGTTCTGCGTATCTCGAGCTAACCGGATCGCTCCGGCCAGTTTGCCGAGATCGTTTTTCATCAGCACCACGTCGGCACTCTCGAGCGCGACATCGCTGCCGGAGGCCATAGAAACGCCAACATTCGCGGCGGCCAGCGCGGGCGCGTCGTTGACGCCATCGCCGATCATGGCGACCCGACCGTGGCGTTGCAGATCGGCAATCACCTCGAGCTTGTGTTCTGGCAAGAGTTCGCCGCGAACCTCATCACCGTCTCGATTCATGGCGAGTTCTCGAGCGACCCGTTCGGCAACGATTTGGCGGTCTCCGGTCAGCATCACCAATCGCAATTTGTTGGCGTGCAGGCCGGCAATCGCGTCTTTGGCGTTGCTGCGCGGCGTGTCGGCCACGGCGAGCACCGCCAAGGCTCGAGCGTCACAACCGAGAATCATGGTCGTGTAGCCGTCACTTTCGAGTGCGTGCAGTTTCGTCTCGAGGTTGGTGTCGATCTGAACATTTTGTGCTTGAGCGAGGGCGCGGTTGCCCGCCCAGACGATATGTCCACCGAACCGTGCAATATCTTCGGCCCGTTCGAGGTCGGCGCGAATACCCTGGCCTTTGATCGCCTGTGCGTTCCGTACCGCCACACGTTCGCCCATATGCGCTTTGACAATCGCCTGGGCCACCGGATGCTCGCTCGAGCTTTCCAGACCCGCAGCGAGCGCCAAAAGCGCATCCGTAGGGGCGAACCCTGTGTTCGCCCTGCCGGAATCATCCTCGAGCGCTTGAATGCTGACCATTCGCATCTTGCCTTCGGTCAACGTGCCAGTCTTGTCGAACGCCAAAATTCTGGCCTGAGCCAATTCCTCGAGTGCCGCGCCACTTTTGAACAGCACGCCATGTCGCGCCCCAGCCGCCATCGCCGAGAGCATCGCGGCGGGCGTTGCAATCACCACGGCGCACGGACTGGCGGCAACCAGGAAGGTCATGGCCCTATACCAGGCCAGTCCCGTCTCGAGCCCAAAGGCGAAATGTGCGATCACGTAAACAACGGGCACGCTCAGCAGGACGGCAATCGTGTACGGTCCCTCGAACCGGTCGGCAAACAGTTCGGTCGGGCTTTTTGCGGCCTGGGCCTGTTCGACCATCTGCACCAATTTGGCAAGCGTGCTGGTTCCGGCGGGTTGCGCGACCTGCACCGTTAACGCGCCCGAGCCGTTCAAAGTGCCGCTGCGCACCAGATCACCGATGTTCTTGTCCACCGGCACGCTTTCACCAGTGATCGCACTTTCATCCACGCTCGAGCCGCCAGTCAGGATCTTGCCGTCCGCCGCGAAGCGTTCGCCGGGTTTGATGATCAGCGTGTCGCCGGTCTGGATTTCCTCGAGCTTGATTTGTCGCTCGAGCCCGTTCGCATCGCGCACCGTGGCGGTTTCTGGATTCAATTTCATCAGTGCATGAATCGCGTTCGATGTCCGGTCCATCGCCCAGTCTTGCAAGGTGTTCGAGAGCGTAAACAAGAACACCTTGCAAGACTGGGCGATGGACCGGACATCGAACGCGATTCATGCACTGATGAAATTGAATACAGAAACCGCCACGGTGCGCGATGCGAACGGGCTCGAGCGACAAATCAAGCTCGA
>JAYURE010000413.1:0-4683 GCA_043756345.1 Deinococcales bacterium
CCCGATTGCGCGACATGCCGGTCGATGTGCTACCGGAATTCGCCCCGCCATTCGTTGAGATTCAAACCGAAGCCCTGGGGCTTTCAGCGGCAGAGGTCGAACAACTGATCAGCTTGAACCTCGAGGAACTTTTAAGCGGCACGCCCTGGTTGCAAACCATCCGTTCGGAATCCGTGCCGGGATTGTCTTCGTTGGTGCTGATCTTTCAGTCTGGAACCGACATCCTGCGAGCCCGCCAGTTGGTGCAAGAACGCCTGACGTTGGCGCACATGCTACCAAACGTCTCGAAACCACCGGTGATCCTGCAACCCTTGTCCGCCACCAGCCGCGTGCTGATGGTTGGAATGTCATCGAAAGAAGTCTCGCCGATTGAGTTGGGTGTGCTGGCCCGTTGGAAGATCCGACCGGCACTGATGGGTGTTCAAGGGGTCGCCAACGTCTCGATCTGGGGACAACGCGAACGGCAATTGCAGGTGCAAGTCGATCCACAACAATTGCGAGCCCAAGGTGTAACCCTCGATCAGGTCGTGCGCACCGCCGGTGACGCACTCTGGGTTTCACCATTGAGCTTCCTGAACGCCTCGACCCCAGGTACGGGCGGTTGGATCGACACGCCGCAGCAACGACTCGAGGTGCGCCATGTGCTGCCGATCTCGAAACCCGCCGATCTTGCCAAAGTCGTGATGGAAGGCTCAAAGTTGCGTTTGGGCGACGTGGCCAAAGTCGTCGAGAACCATCAACCGTTGATCGGTGATGCCAGCGTTAACGGCAGTGCCGGAATGATGTTCGTGGTCGAAAAATTCCCTGGAGCCAACACGCTCGAGGTCACACGCAAAGTCGAATCGCTGCTCGAGACACTGCGTCCGGGCTTGAAAGGAATTGACCTCAACAGCCAGATGTTCCGACCCGCAAGCTTCATCGAACTGGCGAAAGCGAACATCTCGAGAACCCTCTTTATCGCTGGATTGCTGGTGGTGCTCGTGCTGGTGTTGTTCTACTGGAACTGGCGCGTGGCCCTGATCAGCGCCGTGGCGATTCCGGTATCGCTGGTCACGGGCTTGCTGGTCTTGAGCCTGACCGGAGCAAGTTTGAACATGATGGTCGTCGCTGGACTGGTGATTGCCGTAGCCGCGATTGTCGGCGATGCGATCATGGATGTCGAAAACATTTTGCGCCGTCTGCGACAACGCCGACTGGAGGGCCGGTCCACGCCGCTCGAGGTTGTGGTGACGGAGGCCTCGGTCGAGATTCGTCACACGATGATGTTTACGACATTGATTCTGCTGCTGACGGTCGTGCCGATCTTCGTCTTGCAGGGTGTGTCGGGGTCGTTCTTCTTGCCGTTCGCATTGACTTACGTGCTGGCAATTCTGGCGAGCATGGCGGTGGCATTGACCGTCACCCCAGCACTCGGCATGGTGCTTCTCTCGCACGCCTCGCTCGAGCGTGAATCACCGTTCCTGGTTTGGTTGCGCAACGGTTTTGGTGCCACGCTCAAGGGCCTCGTTTCAAACCCGAGGGTTGCGTATGCAATGGTGGCGGTCTTGGTCGTGGCGGGCGCGGCAATGATTCCGTTGTTGCGACAACAGCAACTCCTGCCAGCCTTCCGCGAGCCTGACCTGCTGATCGAATGGGATGGACCACCCGGAACGTCTCATCCGGCGATGGTGCGTTTGACCTCTGAAGTCTCCAAGGAGATCGGTGGCATTCCCGGCGTGCGCAATGTCGGCGCACACATCGGACGCGCCGTGCTTTCCGATCAGGTCGTCGGCATCAACTCGGCGCAACTCTGGGTCAACATCGATCCTGAAGTCAACTACGACACGACCGTTGCCGCGATCAAAGACACGATTGGTGGCTATCCCGGCGCGGTGCGCGAGGTGCGCACCTACCTGCAAGAAACCTTGCGGCGCACCCTGACCGGCTCGAGCAACGCGGTCGTCGTGCGCATCTTCGGCCCAGAATTTGGCGTGCTGCGGAGCAAGGCCGACGAGGTCAGCAAGGCGCTCTCGCAAATTGAAGGCATCGTCGATTTGCGCACCGACAACCAGATTGAAGAACCGTATGTCGAAATCGAGGTTAACCTCGCCAAAGCCCAAGCCTACGGCATCAAACCCGGTGACGTGCGACGCGCCGCCGCCACACTGATCAACGGGCTCGAGGTTGGCAGCCTGTTCGAGCAGCAAAAAGTCTTTGAGGTCGTCGTCTGGAGCATTCCGAAAGTGCGGCGCAGCCTGACCGACATCAAGGAACTGATGATTGACACGCCCGGTGGCGGTCATGTGCGGCTCGAGGAAGTCGCCGATGTTCGCATCGCGCCAACATTTCATTCGATCAAACGCGAGGCCGTCTCGAGGCGCATGGATGTCAGCTTCAACGTCAAAGGCCGTGACCTCGGTGCGGTCGCCGATGAGGTCCGGCAGCGCATGGCGAGCATTTCGTTTCCGCTCGAGTATCACTCGGTGGTGCTGGGCGAGTACGTCGAACGTCAGGCTGCACAGAACCGTTCGTGGAGCGTGATCCTGGTGGCAGCGATTGGCATGTTCTTCTTGCTGCAAGCCGCCTTCTCGAGTTGGCGATTGGCGACGTTGGCTTTCTTGACGCTGCCGCTCGCACTCGTCGGTGGCGCGATTATGGTGGCGATCTCGAGTGCCGGAGCCTTGACGCTTGGCTCGCTGTTGGGATTCCTGATGGTCCTCGGTGTGGCGGTACGCAACGGTATTGCCCTGATCGGGCACTACCAGCACCTCGAGCGTTTTGAGGGTGAGCATTTCAGTCCCGGTCTGGTGATGCGTGGCACGCGAGAGCAATTTGCACCGATCCTGATGACCGCCCTGACGACCGCCGCCGCGATGCTGCCGTTGGCATTGTTTGGCGCGATTCCAGGACAGGAGATCGAGTTCCCAATGGCGCTGGTGGTGATTGGCGGACTGATCACTTCGACCGTTGTCACCCTGTTCGTAATGCCGAGCCTGTACCTGCAATTCGGTGCGCACCGCGAGGCGGATTTGGGAATTGGCACACCACTCGCTGGCGCTCCGGGAGATTGACCTCGAGCATGGCAGGCTCAAACGCAAGGAGGTTGAAATGAAATCCAACTCGAGAATACTGAAGCTGATCCCCAGCCTGGCTGTAGTACTGCTGGTCTTTGCCGATGCCAGCACACAAGAATTCCAGGACGAATTCAACCTCGCCTCGCGCAAACTGAGCAGCAGTGGTGAAGCGAAATACTTTGTGCTCGTGCCAGGATTCCAGATCGTGCTCGGCTCGAAGACTGCCAAGCTCACCGTCACCGTCTTGAACGAAACCAAAGAGATTGGCGGCATCACCACCCGCGTGCTCGAGGAACGCGAAGAGATCGGCGGTGCGCTGGCAGAAATCTCGAGGAATTACTACGCGATTGATCCGGTCACGAAAGATGTTTTCTATTTCGGCGAAGACGTGGATTTTTACAAGGACGGCCAGGTGATCAATCACAACGGTTCTTGGATCGCCTATGAGGGCAATAACAGGCCGGGATTGATCATGCCGGGAACGCCAAAGATTGGCATGAAATACGCGCAAGAAGTGGCACCCGGCGTGGCGATGGATCGCGCTCAAGTCCTGACCGTTTCGGACACCCTGAGCACGCCAGCCGGAAAGTTTGAGAACGGCTTGACGACCAAAGAAACCTCGGCACTCGAGACGGTCGTCGAATACAAATCTTACGTTCCTGGGATCGGATTCGCTGCCGATCAAAACTTGAAGTTGATCAGTTACAAACCCAAGACACGCTGAAGCTCGAGCCTGCACGGTCGAAGAGAACGGGTCAAAAAGCGCACTCCCAGGTGCGCAAGGTCAATTACACAAGAATTTCGTTAGAAGTCTCGAGTTCTGCGCATCGTGTCTGCGTATCAAGGAGGTGATGAAGAGATGATTGTGAACAAGTTCAACCTGATTTTCACGGCTTCCCTGCTGAGCGTTGTCTTCGCTGGACAATCTGTGGCGCTTGACGATTGGCAGGATGAATTCAAGCTCTCAAGCCGCAAGTTGAGCGACACTGGCGAATCGAAATACTTCGTGCTGACACCAGGTTTTCAAATCGTGCTGGCGAACGCGGACACGACCTTGACGCTGACGGTACTTGCCGAAACCAAAACCATCAACAACGTTTCGACTCGAGTTGTCGAAGAAAAAGAAGAACAGGATGGGGCTCTCACAGAAATCGCTCGGAATTACTACGCGATGGACTCGAGCAGCGGCGATGTCTTTCATTTCGGCGAGGACATTGACGCTTACGAGAACGGCAAGATCAGCGGTCACGCTGGAACCTGGATGGCTTACAAAAACGGCAGCAAACCCGGCATGGCCATGCCAGGAGCACCGAAAGTAGGCATGAAGTTTTACCAGGAGATCGCACCCGGAATCATCATGGACCGATCCGAAATCGTCAGCCTGAGCGAGAAGTTGAGCACCAAGGCAGGACAGTTCAGAGACTGCTTGAAAACAAAAGACACCTCGAAGATCCACGCGGACACACTCGAGTATCGGTTGTTTGCACCAAAGATCGGATTGGCCCAGTTTGAGGATTTGAAACTCGTGCGGTACGGCAAAAAGTAGCTACAGAAAAGAGGAGGCGTTGTATGCGCAAACAGTTGATTTGGTGGATTGGAACAGTTCCACTGCTTGTTGTGGGAATGCTTT
>JAYURE010000414.1:0-1731 GCA_043756345.1 Deinococcales bacterium
ATCGCTGCGACCGCTCAGAAAACGCAAGAGGAATCCAGCAAGGGCCGTCAGACGGCAGAAGAATTGCGCAACCTCTCCGCACAACTCTCGGGCACGCTCGACCGTTTCCGTTTGCCAGCGTAACAGCAGTGAAAAGTTGAAAGTGACAAGTTAAAAGTCACACGAATTTAAACTTTCCACTTTGCACTTTCCACTAGCTCTGAAAGGTCTTCCCTATGCAGCGATCCGACAAAAAACCCAAGTCCCCAATGGTCAACAGCACGGTGATGGAAAATCCGCGCAAACCCATTGCGATGACTCCCAAACCAGGCTCGAGGCCGATGGCCCAGCCGCAGGCCGTAGCGCCAGCCAAACCGCGCCGCAATCCGAAAAGTACCGGCGAGCACATCATCGCCAACCTCAAAAGCACCGCTGAACACCTGGTCACTTCGCCGAGCCCTCGCAATCCAACCATGTCACTCGAGGGTAGCAAAAATGGCTTCACGAAATTCCTCGAGAATTCCCGCATGGTCGCCAAAATTGCTTTGATTGCAGTGATTCCACTGATCGGCATGGTTGCGGCGGCACTCGTTTCCAACAACGGTTTCGGCACGCTGCGCTATCAGATCGGCAACCTTTACGAATTCATGTTGATTCCAATCACCGCTCTCGGTGACGCCGAGACGTCCTTGGCCGATTTGCAACGCGACACCCAAGACCTTGCCGAACCAGGATTGCCCGCCGCCGCGCAAACACGCCTGATTGACCGTCTGGTCAAAGCCGATGCGAAAGCCGCTAACGTGATCGCCAAGTACAACAACGAATGGGTCACGACCGCCAGCCCAGAATTTACGGCGACACTGGTGCAGTACAACCAACTGAATTTGCAACAGCAAGAAACGATCATGCTCAAGCAACTCAACACGCAGTACAAAACCGCCAAGTCTGCACTCGAGGCGTACCTTAAAACAGGTCAAGCCGATCCAGTGCTGCTTTCAAACCTGCGCCATTATTACGGTGCGGTGCGCTCAGATTTGCGCGAGTTGATCAACGTCAACATGAACTTCGCGCAACTCTCCTACAACGATGCTCGAGCCGCCGATCAACGGGCCACCGTCTTGGCCATTACCGTCTTCTCGCTGGCTGCGGTCCTCAGTGTTCTGACCGTGATTTTCGTGGCCCGATCAATCTCGAGCCGTCTCGGTCAACTCTCACAGGGCGCATCTGACCTGCAAAGCGGCGATTTGAACATCAACATCGATGTCGGTGGACGTGACGAAATCGGCGTGGTTGCTCAGACTTTGAACCAAACCGTTCAAACGCTGCGTGCTAAATCCGAAGACGATCAAAAGCAACTCGAGCGTTCACGCAACCTGCAAAACAACATCGGCGAATTCCTTGGCGTCGCCATGGATGTGTCCCAAGGCAACTTGACGCGACGCGGAAAAATCTCCAACGACGAACTCGGCAGCGTGGTTGACGCTTTCAACCTGATGACCGACGAGATCGGCATTATCCTCAAAGACGTTTCCAAAGTCGCCGATCAAGTCAACCGTCGCGCCCAAGTCATGAATGCCGCCTCGAGCCAAATCGTGCAGGGAGCCCAATCACAAGCGAATGAGGCGAACACCGCTCGAGTGCAGGCCGAAGGCGTCAGCGAATCGATCCGTCAGATGGCCAGTGGCGCAGCCCAAAACGCCCAGAACGCCCAGCAAACGCTGCAAGCTTCCCAAGCGGGCCAGATCGCAGTGC
>JAYURE010000415.1:0-1729 GCA_043756345.1 Deinococcales bacterium
GCACGGCCCAAGGCCACACGTTGACGCTGACCACCGGAAAGCTCCTTCGGTTTGCGCTCGAGCAGGTGCTCGATCTGCAAGATTTTGGCGGCATCACGCACGCGACGGTCGATGTCAGGTTTCGGCACTTTGCGCAGGCGCAAGCCGAAAGCCATGTTCTCGTAAACGTTCATGTGCGGGTACAAAGCGTAATTCTGGAAGACCATGGCGATGTCACGGTCTTTTGGTGGCACGTCGTTGACGACGCGACCATCAATTTTCAGCAAACCATCCGAGATTTCCTCGAGACCGGCAATCATGCGCAGGGTCGTGCTTTTGCCGCACCCTGAAGGGCCGACGAAGACGATGAATTCGCGGTCTTTGACATCCAAATTGAAATCTGTGACCGCGACTGTTTTGCCGTAACGCTTGTAAATGTGCTCGAGGTTCATGTCAGCCATGATGTGCTCCTTAACCCGCGCTCTCAGGACCTGAATGTGTGTGGGCCTGATCGGGGCTGCCGAGAGGTCGTTTGCGATTGGGTTGCCAATACCGGACGGGCAGATTCTACCGACTAAAGGGGAGGGTTTCAAGCGCCCCACGTAAAGTGCTGGCCTGAAGTACTGGCCTGAAGTACTGGCCTGAAGCTCGAGCGGCAAGCTGAAGTGCTCGGGATGTATCGGGATCGAGTTTGGTAACTCTGCGGGTTTCGTTGCGTTTGTCCTGACCCGGCGGCGTTAGAATTTGGTTGTGCAGGCCAAAGCCGCGAAGCTGGATCTGATTGTTGAAACCCCAACCCCAAGAGGGTTGCGAAGCAAATTGCGTCACGTGATCCTGAGCATGATGAAGACTCGAGACCTCAAAGCCCAAGTCTGCATCGTGATCTCAACTGACGAGCACCTGCAAGCCTTGAAACTCGAGCATTGGGGCGAAGATGCCACGACCGATGTGCTGTCATTCCCAGCCTGGGAACCGGGCGATCCGTTCGTGCCCGCACACTTGGGCGACATCATCATCAGTTTGGACACGGCCAAACGTCAGGCGCTCGATCAGGGTCATTCGCTCGAGACTGAAGTGATCGTGCTCGCCAGTCACGGCCTGACGCACCTGTTGGGATTCGATCATCAAACGCCCGAAGGTTGGGCTCCGTTCAAAACCGCCGAACTCGAGGCGCACGAACTACTGGCCAGCCAAGCTCGAGCCTTGGTGAAGGTATGATCGATGATCGCCGCCGTCCACCAACCTCGAATCCCGAGCCGCAAGTCTTCGTTGAACCACCCCGGCACACCTTCACGCACCCATGGTCGAGCACCTTTCGTTTCGCCTGGACTGGCATCGTTTACACCTGGCGCACGCAACGGAATTTTCGGGCCGAAACGTATGCCGGAATCCTCGCGGTGAGCCTCGCTTTGCTGCTCGGTGTGAATCCAGCATCGGTGCTGCTCTGCTGCGCTCTCGTGCTGTCGCTCGAGATGGTCAACACGGCGTTTGAGGCGATTGTGGATCTCGCAAGCCCGACGTACCATCCGCTCGCCAAGATCGCCAAAGATGTCGCGGCAGGTTCGGTGCTGATCGCGTCATTGATTGCGGTGCTGGTTGGTGCCGCCTCGCTCGGACCGGCAATCTGGCACCTGATCACCCGCCTGTTCTGACGGGTGCAGCCGCAGAATGGGACACGTCTCGACGCAACCCATAAAAAAGTGCGTTTACGACTGGAATCGACTCAATTCCTCTGGTTTCACACTCGAAA
>JAYURE010000416.1:0-4667 GCA_043756345.1 Deinococcales bacterium
TGTTCTTGAACATCAGGGTATCTCCCGGCGAAACGTGAACCTCAAGGGTGCGAAAGTGCCTTTGGAATCCCACCGGCTTTAGCCGTGGGAGGATGTCAAGGCCCTTTCTATCCTGAACGCTTGCGGCTCGAGCACACCATCAAATTCCCTCAGCAGCGAGGAAGCCTCGGCCATTGGTGATTCAGTCACTATTGAAGTCGAAGATGCCGTCAGTGAACTCGTGATTGACGATGCGCTCGATCAAGTCGGGCTGCTGGCCTTGAGCAGCATCAAACCAACTCTGGCACTGCCCGCCTGTGCCACACCCAACCCGAACCCGCCCGCCGATCAGGATGGCGATGGTGTCGCCACCAACGCCACGTACACGTATTCCTGCAACAAAACCGGAACGGGCGGACGCAGCTTCAACCTGACGGGTTCCAAAGTCGTCACCGATCCGAACGGCGCGAATGCCAACAACACCACACCCGGATTCGACATGACGATCAACAACCTGATCTTCGAGGTGAAAAAAGCGAACGGTTCGCCCGACTACCGAACCACCCGCAACGGCACGCGCAACCCTCGTATCAACGCGGGTGGGATTAGACATCAGCACAGCCTGACCACACTGCTTGAGGTTCCCGGGAAGCAACAGGCGACCATTGTTAACAACTGGTTGATGATCTTCAACACGGCAGCGGGGCAATTTATTCTGCCCGGTCAACGCCTTCCAGATGGTGATGTGAACGTGACCGGCGTCTACAGTTTTACACGAGCCGGAAAAAACTACACGCTGAACTTGACGACCGACACGAACCTGCAACACCAACGGGCCTGCGTTGGACAACGTTTCGTGGCGGGCAAACTCAAAGGAGCGTTGTCTGGCACCGGAGCAACCGGAACGATCACCGTCGAATTTCAGCCGTGCGGAACGGCACCAACCGTGACTTACGCGCCATAGATTTGTGACGAAGCTGCTCGAGGTTCTGTTCAGGGCCTCGAGCTACTTCGTTGTAACGCAACCGTAGGCTTCCTTGTATGGCCGATCAAAGCACTTGATGAAATCGTCCACGACATTGATATTTGGTGGCCAAGTGAATTTCACCAGACGCCCTTGGGCATCTTTGAAAGTCAGGTCAACGTTCTGAGGTTTCGGAATTTTGGCGAGAGTTGCTCGAGCCTTGAGCAGGGCTGGTTTGTCCTTGTTCAAAAAAGCGATGGTCCCGTCCACGTACAGATTCCAGCCAAAAAAATCATTGACAGGCTCTCGAGTCGTTTCAAAGAGCAAAATGGCGGGTTCAGTTTGACCTGCAAAGGCACGCATTTGTCCTTCATGCCAGAACAGTATTTTTGAGGAAGGTGCTCGAGCCTGACGGTAATCTCGAATCAAGTCAGCGGTGATGAGCAAACATTCGTCGTGCATGGCCAGCGGTCGCCATCCGCCGGTGAAATCTTGATCAAAGGCTTTTTCGTCCAAGGCCAGCATTTTGGCCCGATCAAAAGCGCAGACATCGGGTGAAGATTGTGATACTGCCATACCCCAGCCGAAACACGCAAAGAGAATGACTGCGAGCCAAGTTCTGTTGTTCATCCGAGTCTCCCTGCTTCAGATCAAGCCTTGCCAACCGGGGCGTGCCAGCCATCCTTCTCAAACGCCTTCACAACTTCGGTCGCCGCCCGTTCCGCAGCCTCGAGCGCACCTTCAACGTATCCATAATAGTGAATCGCGGTTTCGGTTCCGGCCCAATGCAGGCGGCCTATCGGTTCGCGCATCTCGTTGAAGCCACCGGTCATGACACCTGGGGGCGCGTAGCACTGATAGCCGCCTCCAACGAACGGTTCGGTCAGCCAATCGTGATCGAAGTAATCTCGAGGGTACAAGGCTTCATCGCCGAAAATCATAGCGAGGTTCTCGAGGACGGCACGACGGCGGGTTTCAACGGGCCTGTCTGACCAGAAGATCGCGTCGTCACCACCGATGAAGGCGACCAGCGCCGAGTGCTTTCCATCCACGCTCGAGGCGTCCATGGTGTGATCGAAGACCAGCAAATCTGGATCGATGGATTTGGTTGGGTGTTCGCGCCAGAATGGACGGTCATAAATCGCAAAGCATTTGATGATGCTGCCCATCTCGAGCCTTTGCATCAGTTTCAGGCGGCGGCGCGGCAGGACCGGCTCGAAGTCGATTCGCACGACTTGATTCGGTGGCAAGGCCATAACAGCGCGTTTCGCGTTGACAGTCGCGCCCTCGGCGATCACACGAATGCCAGTCTCGGAATGTTCAATGTCGTAGACCTGGCAATCGAGCATGACTCGGGTTCCCAACGCCTCGGCGAGTTTGGTGCAGACGGTTTGCAAGCCACGCTCGAGCCGCAAGGTATGGTTGCCGCCCTCAAGGTCGATCAAGTCTTCGAAGCCGCCCGCACTGCGGACGCTGTAGAGCAAATGCAGCATCGAAAAATCCTTGGGTTCAATCGAGTATTCCGTGCGAATCAACTGATCGAACAAATGTTGCAAGTATTCGCTCTCGAGGTTCTGCCGCTTCCATTCCTCGACGCTGACCACGTCCAACTCGGCGGCGTTCGGGGTCAAATCGGGATTTTCAACATCGACTTCCGAAACAAGCTTAGAAATCTTGGCCGTGAACCACGCCCATTCCGCCTGAACGAGTTGGTCCATCTCCTCGAGCGGTTGGATCGAAAGGTCCATGCGGCCCGAATTGTCCTGCGGGAAACACTCGAGCCCAAGTTCCTCGACCAATTCGGTGATGCGATGCATTTCCGGGCCAATCCATTGCCCACCCAAATCGAAGGCCGTGCCGTCCGGCAGGTACTTGGTGTACAAACGCCCGCCGACCCGATGGCTCGCCTCGAGCACGATCACACTCAGGCCAGCCTCGGTGAGTTTGCGGGCGGCGACCAGGCCGCTGATGCCCGCACCGACAATGACGACATCGCTGTTTAGTTCTGGCATGATTTGGCCTCGCTCAAGCGATAGAAATGACACATACCGTCATCGTACCGGGTTTCTGGTCTATCTTCTGGACTCGAGGCTCACAGTTTCAGGCTCAGAGGCCGAATCGGGCGTAAATTGCATCGACCTCGCGCAAGTACCATTTCAGGTCGAACGCCTCGTCCAATTCCGGGTTTGAAAGCGGATTCGTGTCGTCTTTGGCCAGCAATTCACGGAAATCCACGCCCGATTCCCAAGCCTCGAGCGCGTTGCGTTGCACGATCTCATATGCGGCCTCTCTCGCAAGACCTTTCTCGATCAACTGATGCAACACCCGCTGTGAGAAAACCAGCCCGCCTTGACCCTCAAGGTTAGCCCACATGCGTTCCGGGAAGACCACCAGGTTCTCGAGCACGCCCTTCAAACGGCGCGTGGCGTAACTGGCGAGTGTCGTCGTGTCTGGCAAGATGATCCGTTCATTGCTCGAGTGGCTGATGTCGCGTTCGTGCCAGAGCGCGACGTTCTCGAGTGCGGTCTGAAGGTTCGAGCGCATCAGTCGGGCCAGTCCGCAAATGTTTTCGGTGCTGATCGGGTTTTTCTTGTGTGGCATCGAACTCGAGCCTTTTTGCCCCTTCGAAAACGGTTCCATCGCCTCGCGGACTTCAGAGCGTTGCAAATGGCGGATTTCGGTCGCAATCTTCTCGAGCGTCGTGCCCAGAATCGCCAAGGCGCTCATCACTTCAGCGTGCCTATCTCGAGCCACGGTTTGGTTTGTGACCGCATCTGGCGAGAGTTTGAGCTTTGCTGCCACCATTCCCTCGAGCCTGGGATCAACATGCGCATACGTGCCAACGCTGCCCGAAAGCATGACCACGCCAATCGTCTCTCGAGCCCGACCCAACCTTTCCAGGTCGCGGCCCAACGTTGAGAACCAATTCAGGAACTTCAGGCCAAACGTTATCGGCTCAGCGTGAATGCCATGCGTGCGGCCAATGCAGGGCGTGTGCTTGAACTTCACGGCCTGGGCTTTCGTCACATCGCGCAGTTCGCGCACGTCTCGCATCACGATGTCCAAAGCCAGACGCAAGATCATGTTTTGCGCCGTATCGACCACATCCGTACTCGTCAAACCCAGGTGAATGAACCGAGCCGATTCGCCGTACCGTTCCGTCAAGGCCGTTGTGAACGCCACGATGTCGTGTTTGGTCTGCATCTCGAGTTGCGCCACGCGATCCGCGAAGACCTCATCCAACGGCTTCTCGAGTGCCAGTTCACGCAACGTTTTTGCAGCCTCTGCGGGCACATGACCCAATTCCACCCAGGCATCCACGGCAGCGAGTTCAACCTCGAGCCAAGTTCGGTACTTTTGCGCTTCGCTCCAGAGGAGGCCCATCTCGGGGGTTTGGTAACGTTCAATCACGACTCAGGATACCGTGTGCGGGCGGGTCAGAGCACGCTCGAGCCGAATTCTCGATTTCATTCGCGGCATCTTCGGAACGTTTTCACACAACCGGTCATAATGGAGTTCGGAGGTTTTATATGTTGATTTGGATTCTTTCGTTGGTCGTTGGTGCTGCCGCCGCCGTGTTCTACGCGCAATCGCAAAAGGTTTCATCGGCTTCGCTGGTGATCGTCGGTGTGGCTGGAGCCATCGCCGGGATGCTGGGCATGTGGTTGCTGGGGCAGTTGGGCAGTTTCGTTGGGCAACTCGCAGTCGCCGCAGCCGTCGCGGT
>JAYURE010000417.1:0-4664 GCA_043756345.1 Deinococcales bacterium
GAGCCAGTTTTTGTTTTGGATGTCAACGCGAACGCGGCGACCGAATTGTTCGGTGGTAGCGTCAACCTGGCCGCCAAGGTCAATTACGCGGACGGGAAAGCCAGCGTGAATGCAACGGCTAGAGGGAAAGTCTTGGCTCGAGACTTGGCACTGACCTCTAAGATCACGACGGGAACCGAGGGCGTGAAGATCGCGGCGAGCGGCCTTGGCTTTGGTGGTGATGTCGCTGCTCGAGCAACGATTTTCGATTCGAAAATGACTGGCGCTGGAACCTTCGAGAACTTGAATTTTGATTTGCCGCTCGAGCATTCGTTGTCGGGCCGGTTTGATCTCGGTGGCAAGATCGGTGCGCTCGAGGCTCGGGGTGATTTTTCTCGGGCGAAGCTGATTGTGCCTGGTGTTCGTACTCTAGATTGGCCGGGAGCGTTTGTGTTTCGTCAGGTCGGTGCTGGTCAATTCTCTGGCATTACAGGCGATTTGAGTTTGCAAAACGAATCCTCGAGTTTGGTGTTGAAAGGCGATCTGGCTCGCGGCAAGATTGTAGCGAGCGATGTGAAGCTCGAGCCTGGCGGTTTGGCGAATGTCACTGCGAATTACGATTTTTCCAGCAAGCCCAAACTCGAGGGACAAGCCCGGTTGCGTGAGATTGCAGTCGGTGGTTTCTCGCTGCAAGACATTGCTGGCCCGTGGCAACTCGCCTTCAACGATGGCGTGCGTGGCGGTTGGACGACCGGGCCGCTCTCGCTCGAGTACACCGGGGATCAACTCAAAGCACGCACGAAAAATTGGCAGGGTCAATTCTTCAACGAGAGCATCAAGCTTTCAGGCGGGCTCGAGTATGGATTGCAAAGTGGCCTGGTCTCTGGCGTGCAACGTGGCGATGGCAGGCTCGGGCAGGTCACGATCACGGGGCGCGGCAAGACGCTGGAGTTGGGTGGCAACCTGACCTATCAAGCGTTGCGGGCGAAACTTGCGGGTTCGGTCAACTTGCAACCGTTCAGTCTCGAGGCGAGCAGTGAAGTCACAAGCGACCTCGATCCGAACTTGCGCGGCATCGTGCGTGCCGATTTGAGCAAAGGAGTTCGCGTCACGGGTCAGGTCACGTCTGCGGCGAGCAAACCGCTCAACCTCAGTTACCAAGATGGTCAATTCACGGCTCGAGGTGGTTTGGATTTGCGCACGCTCGAGGTGGCCTTGCCGCCCGCACTGCGCGGTCAGTTCGCTGGGGTCGCCGATCTGGACGTTCGCGGCTCGAGCATCGAGAATGCTGGAGGCACGGCGCAGATCACGGGGCGTTATGGCAATTTTCCGATTGCGGCTCGGGTCGGGTTGAACGCGGGGCAAGTCACGACCGATGCAACCTTAACCGGTGGTGATTGGCGTGGCGCTCGAGTCATCGGTATGGTCTATCCGAGTTTGAACGCTCGGGTTTCGTATCAGGAATTATCGGCTCGAGTGACTGGTTTGGCGAATGCGTTCGATTTTTCTTTGCGTGGCAAGTTGCCAGAACTTCCAATTTGGCAATCTCAAAACCTCGAGTTGTTGCGACCTGATGTTGCATTGAATGGTCGATTTGAGGATGCAGCGGTCACGGCAAGTGGACGGGTTGGAAAGTTGGATGTTTCCAAGCTCGAGTTTACACAAAACCAATTGAAGGCGAATTACAGCGGTGATCTGAACGTCCGTTACGCCAAAGAAGCAATCCAGGCTCGAGGGCTTGAGGGTGATGCTCGCGTTAATCTCGGTGCAGATCAGCAGGTCAATCTGAACGCCTTGGTTTCACAACTCGAGGGCAGTGTGACCGGGCAGAAGTTCAATGCCAGTGGCCTGGATGTAGGTGTGATTCAGAAAGATGGTCTAAGTATCGCGGGCAGCGTCGAACGCCTCACGGCTCGTGTGGCGGGCCAAGACATTCGCGCCAATGGCCTCGAGTTGAAGGCGTTGCAAAATCAGGGCCAGTCTCTAGGTTGGCAAGGCAGTGGCAACATTGCTCGACTCGAGACGAAAATTCCGGGACAGGCTTCGGGGCAACTCACACGATTGGTGGACGTGGATTTTACGGTGGCCTCGAGCATTGATGGTCAATTGAAAGCAACGGCACGTGCCGCCCATGGCGTCACCAGTTATGGCGCTCTGAAAGCGTGGCTCGAGCCGATCACTGTTGGTATCACAGGCAGCATTGCGGGAAAAGACAAGTTTGAAATCACCGCGAACTCGAAACTCGAGGGGCAGGCGTTGACCGAATCGTTCGGCGGTTCGGTTTCGGGTCGCGCCTCGCTGCCGTTTGATCCAAACAAATGGGATGCCGATGTTCGCCTGAATTTGCAGGGCAACAGTTGGAACTTGAATGCGAACGGTCCGCTCGAGGATGCACGGGTTTACGGTCGGATGCCATCGCGCTTTCTGGCTTTGGCTGGCGTGAGTGTGCCCAAAGAATTCTTGGCCCCAATCAATTTCGATACCAAAGTCAATGCTCGAGAACTGGAGTATCGCGGATCGTTGAACAGCAATCTGGACAGTGGGTATCGCCTGAACGCCAGTGTCAACGGCAAGCGCGAACGGTTTAACGCCACGCTCGAGGCCTTGGATTCGGCGAACGGTTGGGCTCGGGCGAATTACTCGAGTGGCGCAAGTTTGGGTTTAAAGACCGGTTCGGGCAAGCTCGAGGCGAAAGGTTTCAACCTTGAACCTTACGTGGGTTCTGCCATCAAAATCGATGCGAATTTGAGTTTGAACCGTGATCGACTCGAGGGTGTTCTCAGCAGTGAATTGGCTGGAATTCCATTGCAGGGCAATTGGCGCAACGGTGGTTTTACGGGCATGGTCGGCGGCAGCGTGCCGCTCGCTTTGCGTTCGGGCAGTTGGCGTTTTCCGCTCGAGGTTGCAGCACTTGAATGGCGCACGACTTCAAGTGATTTGCCGTTTGATGCGAACGGTTTGTTAACGCTTTTGACCACCGAGCAGGGCTTGCTGCCTCGAGCCGAGGGTGAGCTTCGCCTGAAACAATTTGGTGTGGACGTTCCAGGTGGTCGTGCCCAACTCGAGCCACAACCGATTAAACTTGCGGCACGATTTCGCACAGCACCAAGCAACACCGGGCTTGAGCTAACACTGACCAGTCCGGGCAGCAATCAACCTGTGCGTTTCACAAAAAACCATTGGCAGGGCAACCTCGCCATGCCGTATTCGCTTTGGGATTCGACAGGCAATGCGCAGGTCACGCTCGAGGGTCCGTTTGAGGGGCGTGCTTGGACCGATCCGAATTTCAAGCTCGAGACGAGCGGACCGTTGAACGCGCTCGCTTCTGGCACGCTAGAAGATTGGAAGGCGAACGCGAAGTTGGATTTGAACGGCATTCAGGGCGACCTCAGCGAGGTGTGGCGCTCGAAGATCAATCCTGGTTCGCTCGAGGTCACTGCGAGCGGCACGGTCCTTCCTGCCGTGACCGTCGCGGCAAAACTTTCCAACCTCGAGACGAGCGTTGATGGCCAGGGCGTCAAGGTTGAAGCCGATGCGTCGTTCGACTCGAACGAATGGCGGGCCACGGGCGACCTCTGGGCGATGGATTCCACCGCGAATCTGACCTCAGGTACGGACTCGAGCGCTTCGTTTAGGGCGGGCAACGATGGTGGTTGGCTCGAGTTGAACCGGCTCGACTTGGGCCTGCTGCGGGCGTTCGGTTTGGAGGCGAGCGGCACCGCAACCGGGCGTGTCAGCCTGCCGGAATGGACGGGTGAACGTGTCTTTGGCACGGTACAACTCGATCAGGCGAGCCTCGCTGGGGTCAGTGCCAGCGGACAACTTGAGGTCAATGCAGGTCAGTATCAGGCAAACCTGAGCGGCGTCTTGCCGGGTGATTTTGAGTACTCCATCGATGGTCCCATCGCTCCGAGGCTTGAGGCTGGTTTCACGGTGGACGGTTTGCGCGGCACCGCATCGGGTGAGGTCAAGTTGCAGGACTTGCGCAAATCGAAAATCACACTCGAGGCCCTCGGCACGTTTCTCAAACATCGGGCCAGCTTGAATGCGAATTTGACTTCGACTCGGGTTCAGGCGAGCGCGGTCTGGGATGCGGCACAGGTGAAGGCGAATGCCCGCTGGCTCGACGGATCTCAAAATCCGATCTCAGACGTGACGGTCTCAAATATCAATACCTTGGTCGGCACGGGACGGCTCGAGATCAGTGATTTGAAAAATTTGACCGGTGTAGAAGGCAAACTCTCGAGCGATTTGAGTTTTGAGAATTTGGATGTGCTGGCCAAAAACCTGCGGGCCAACATCGCTGGGTTTGATCTGGCCGCAAGCGCACATTTTGATGGCACACAAGTCACAGCCACCGAGTTTCGCGCCCAAGGCCAGGGCTTGAAGGCAACTGGTTCCGGTTTGGTCTGGCCGAAATTGGACCTGGGCTTCAACGGCTCGAGCGCCCTCGAGTACGCTCCGGGCAGGTTCACCGGCAAGGCGAGCGGCAAACTCGAGAAACCGGTGCTGGACTTAAAGGGCGCACTGTCTGCCGCCAAGGTTGGACTGAACGCCGATGGGACAGCCTTAACTGCACGGCTCGAGAACAACACTGTCTCGTTGGCTTTGAAAGCCTCGAGCGCCCGCAATGGTTCCTCGCCACCCAGCGCGTTCAGGTTCGCTCGGGCCGTACCATTGATCCT
>JAYURE010000418.1:0-1726 GCA_043756345.1 Deinococcales bacterium
ACCCCCGTCTTGCCCCAACACCGGCACCTAGCGGGCCTGGGGCGCTACTTCGCAGGGGGTGACTTTTGGAGCTTGTCCCATTCTGCGGCTGCACCCATCACGGGTCACGAACGATCACGGGTTTTGGGTTTATTGCTCGAGTCAACAGGCCCTCTGCCGCAGCATGCTCGAGTCTGGTGTCACTTTCCACTTTCCACTTGCTACTCTGTACCCCATGAACTTCGTCATCAACGGCCCGCAACTCAGCGCCGAACTCGAGCAGCTTTCGCTTTTTTCGGAGGCCCCAAAACCGGCCGTGACCCGCATTCTGTACAGCCCGCAGGATCAACAGGCCCGAGCGTGGCTCAAAAACTTGACGATCAGTGCTGGCCTGCTCTGGCGCGAGGATGCGCTGGGCAACACGTTTATCCGGCTCGAGGGAAGCGAACCAAGTTTGCCCGCTGTCGGCACCGGATCACACATCGATGCGATTCCATTCTCGGGCATGTACGACGGTACGGTTGGCGTGCTCGGCGGACTCGAGGCGTTGCGGGCGATCAAACGTGCTGGAATTCAACCCAAACGCGCACTCGAGGTTGTGCTGTTCACCGCCGAGGAACCGACACGGTTCGGTTTGGGCTGCTTTGGTTCTCGAGCGATGGCAGGCACGATCACGGTCAAAGAAATGCAGGCACTGCGCGACCCGGACGGCAACGACCTCGAAACTTTACGCGCTCAGGCAGGATTCAGTGGCGCTCTCGAAAGCGTCAAACTCGAGCCCGGACATTATTCGGCTTTTATCGAATTGCACATCGAACAGGGACCGCTGCTCGAGCAGGAGAACATCTCGATTGGCTTGGTGACTGCGATTGCCGCGCCCGCCAGCTTTTTTGTGCATCTCGAGGGCGAGGGTGGTCACGCGGGCGCTCGCCTGATGCCGGGTCGCCGCGATGCGCTGCTGGCTGCCAGCGAAATCACGCTCGAGGTGGAACGGGCGGCACTTGCGGCTGGAGCCATCGACGCGGTGGGCACGACCGGGATTTGCGAGGTTCATCCCGGTGCGATCAACAGCATTCCCAGCCGCGTGAAATTGGGCATCGACATGCGAGATATTGATGGGACTCGACGCGATCAGGCCGTGAACCACGTGCTCGAGGCGATCAAAGAAATATCGATACGCCGCAATGTCAATGCTCGAGTCGAAATGCTCAACGCCGATCCGCCCGCAAGCTCGAGTCAAACCGTGCTCGAGGCGGCCCGTGTTGCCTGCCGCGAAATGAACCTGATTCCCAAAGAGATGGTCTCGAGGGCGTACCACGACAGCCTGTTCATGGCGCGACTCTGCCCGATCAGCATGATTTTCATTCCCTGCCGAGGCGGGGTTTCGCACCGTCCAGACGAATTCTCGAGCCAGGAAGACATCGCTCGAGGGGTCGAGGTGCTGGCCCGAACGATGGCTCACCTGGCGGGCTAAAACGATCCAGTTCGATCCCCGTCCAAGCTCTTATCCCAACCTGTTATCCTCTTCCGATGCCGTTGATTCCCGATGGAACCCGTTACAGCCTGCCGCCCGAATGGGAATGGCGCGAGAACCTGCGTGAAACGCTCGAGAACCTGTTTCACGCCTGGGGGTACGAGGCGGTACAAACCCCGGCGCTCGAGGTGCATGACCCCAACCATCCGCTTTCCGAAAAAAGTTTTAAGTTGATCGACCGTGACGGCACGGTGCTGGCGTTGCGTGGCGAAT
>JAYURE010000419.1:0-4660 GCA_043756345.1 Deinococcales bacterium
GGATTGACTCGGCTCGAGTTTGACCGCAAGAATTGGGATTCATTCGTCTGTCACGTCGCGTAAAATCTCGTGTGCATCAAATCATCGAACCCAAAATCATGTATTTCGGAACGCCCGTCGTGCTGATCAGCACACTCAACGAGGACGGCACGCCCAACCTCGCACCGATGTCCTCGGCGTGGTGGTTGAATCAATCGTGCATGCTCGGATTGTCCACTCGAGGTCAGACGATGCAGAACTTGCGGCGCGAGGGCGAATGCGTGCTCAACCTGCCTTCAGCCGATCTGGTCAGCGCGGTGGACAAACTTGCGCTAACGACTGGTACGTTTCTGGTGCCGGAATACAAAGCCGCCATTGGAACCCGGTACGTCAAAGACAAATTTCTCGAGGCTGGCCTGACCGCAGTCGATTCAGAATTGGTGCGAGCACCTCGAGTCCTGGAATGTCCGGTGCAACTCGAGGCGCGGGTCGTCAACATCCATGCCTTTCAAAGCGACGATTCACACTTGGCTGGCGTTGAGGTTCGGATCGTCCGGGCCTATTTTGATGACAGCATTTTGAACCCCGAGAAACGGCATCACGTGGACACCGACAAGTGGAATCCACTGATCATGAGCTTCTGCGAATTTTACGGCCTCGGCGAGAACGTTCATGGCTCGAGGTTGGCGAAAGCTTTTTAGGTTGCGTTCATCGCCTCGAGTTGCAAGTACAACGCACTGTGATCGTTCAGTTCGCCGCCAGCGTTGGCATGATCGACAAACAACGCTCGAACTCGACTTGTCAGTGGCAACTCGAGCCCAAGCCGTGACGCAACCTCGAGCACTGCGTTCAAATCTTTGATCTGATTTTTGACCGTGCCACCGGGCGCGAAATTCCGGTCAATGATCCGTTGCCCATGAAGCTCGAGGATGCGCGATTGACAAAATCCACCCATGATCGCCTCGCGGACTTTGGCGGGATTGGCTCCACCTCGAGCCGCCAGCAGCAAGCCTTCACTGACTGCACCAATACTGATGGCGACGATGGCTTGATTGACCAGTTTGCACAATTGCCCACGTCCGTGCGGCCCGACGTGCGTGACCGAACCCATCGCCGAAAAAATGGCTCGAGCCGATTCGATCTCCTCCTCGAGTCCTCCGGCCATGATTGCCAGTTTCGCGTTTTGCGCTCCGACCGTGCCGCCCGAAACTGGCGCGTCGATGTAACGCACGCCTCGGGCCGTGACGAGTTTCGCGTGATCTTCGGCGATAGCGGGCGCAATTGAACTCATGTCGATCAGGGTTGAATTCGGCTCGAGCGATTCAAGCAATCCACCCGCCAGAACCTCTGTGACGGTTGCGCCACTCTCGAGCATCATGACGACTGCGTTTGCGCCTCGAGCAGCCTCAGCGGGGCTTGTGGCGAGAGTTGCGCCCATCTCGAGGAGTGGATCGCACTTGCTGGCGGTTCGGTTCCAGATTTGAAGTTGGAATCCAGCCCGAATCAAGTTCGCGGCCATCGGTGCGCCCATCAAGCCGATGCCGATAAATCCAATCTTGCTTGGCGGCTCGAGCCTCACCGAACGCCTTGGGTGTTCAATTGAATCATGTACAAACTCGAGGTTGCGGCAACGTACAAGCGGTCTTTGTCTGGCCCGCCAAACGTCAAGTTGCCAATCGTTTCGGGCACGAAAATCTTGCCGAGCCGTGTGCCATCTGGCGTGAAGACTTGCACGCTGTCTTGCGAACTGGTGTAGATCCAACCTTGAGTGTCCAAGCGAAATCCATCTGGCAATCCTGGTTCGATCACCGCAAAGACTCGACCATTTTCGCAGCGTCGATTCTCGAGCACGTCATAAGCGCGAACGTGATGGTTCGCGTTCGGATCGTGAGATCTGCCCGTGTCGGTCACGTACAAAGTTTTCTCGTCTGGCGAGAATGCCAGCCCATTTGGTTTGGGCATGTCCGTCACAACCGCTGCAATCTCGAGCGTGACCGGATCGAAACGGTAGACGTAACAGCCATCCTGTTCCTGCGTGCCGCCGTAACCCTCATGCGCTTGGATCAAACCGTAATCGGGATCGGTAAACCAGATCGTGCCATCAGATTTGACGACAATATCGTTCGGAGAATTCAAGCGTTTGCCCGCATGATGACCTATCAGATTGGTCCAAGTCCCATCATGCTCGAGTCGCATCACAGCGCGTTCACCATGCGAGCAGGCCAGCAATCGTCCCTCGAGATCGAGCGTATGGCCGTTCTGGAAATGCGAGGGTTTCAAAAATTCGGACAGACCATTGGCGTGCGAAAATTTCAGCAGGCGATTGCCAGGAATATCACTCCAGACCACCGCATCCTCAGACTCGAGATACGCTGGTCCTTCGCTCCAAGTTGCGCCCGTCGCCAATTTCTCGAGCTTGGAATCGGGTCGTAAAATCGTTTTGAAACGCTCGTCGAAAATTTCAAAGTCCATGTTCGCCTCCCGGAGTGTTGAATCAAAAAAATACTTTCTCGAGTTTATCGGGTTTGAATGGATGTAGGGGCGAGGCATGCCTCGCCCCTACGGGGAACGTCATCTTCAAATACTTGTCTCGAGCGTTCGCTTACTTGCCCCAAACCTTCTTGTACTGATCGCGGTAGCCGTTCTCTGGATCAAACAGATTCTTCTTGCCACCGTCAAAGTTGACGTTGGTCGGCACGACGATGTGCACCGGAATCTTGTAACCGCTCTCTTTGTCCCCAGCGAGCGCACGGTTGATTTCGTCCACCAATTGCCAGCCTTGAAGGTTGATCGGTTCTGGAATCGTGGCGTACTGGTACTGCTTGGTGCGCACGCGCTGGTAGGCGCTCTCGGAACCATCTCCGGCAGAGATGTTGAACAACTGCCCGCTCGGACGGATGTTGGCGCTGGTCAAGGCTGGCACCATGCCGTCGAAGTACAGGTCGTTGATGCCGAGGCTGTACGTCCACTTCTTACCGTATTTCTGCAAGAGGTTCGCGGTCACGGTTGGCATGTCTTTGGTCACGGTCGCCAGGGATTGCACGCGGGTCTCGAGCAGCGTGCAGGTCTTGCACTGCTTGATGATGTTCGCCATCGCGTCAGATTTCGCCACGGCAATCGCGTAGGCGCTGTCGGTGAAAATCACGACTCCGGCACGACCGTTCGAGTTCGCAATCGCCAAGTACGCAGCGGCTTCCGAGGTGTCTTGCGCTGGCGTGGTGACGTTCGTGAACATCGTCGGATTCGATTGCGGTCCGGGCGTTCCGGCGGCGTGCCAACCAACCATGGTGATGCCCGCTTTGTTGGCCTGTTCGACCAGATCGGTCTGTTCGGTCGCGTCGAAACCACCCAGGACAATCGCGCTTGGTTTTTGCACAATCGCCTGTCCGAGCGCGTCACCGTGACCCTGAACGGTGCCCTTACCGTCGATCAGTTTGAAATCCCAACCGATGGCTTTGGCGGCCTCGCCAACACCTTCGCCAACCCCTTGAGCGCCACCGTTGCGTTGATCGCTCGAGACGTAAATCACGGATTTTCCGGCGGCGGCTTTTGGCCCGCTGGTTGGTCCGGTCCATTTGTTGGCTTTGACGGCGGCCTCTTTGACGAAGGCTTTCGCTTTTGCCACGATGTCATCTTGGGCATCGGCGCTGCGAATGGCGGTGACGGCCAGCGCGGATGCGACGAGGGCGATGCTCAGTGCGATGCGGCTCGGTGCGGTTCTGTTCGGCTTCATGGTGATCCTCCTGAGATTGCTGCATTGCGAAAAGCTGTAGTACGAAAAACGGTACTGCGACAAGGCTCGAGTCTTACGAGCGGCTGTCCGAAGAAGGGGGTGGAGCACTGTCCGTCGATTCAGATGGAGTGCTGTGTTGAGCAATTTCTCGAGCACGTTGCATTTGCACGCGCCGCCTGCCAGTCAGTCCTGCGAGACCGATGGCGACGAGAAGTGTCAATCCATTGAACATCGGTTCGACGTAAAATTCTGCGCCGAGTTGTTGTAGGCCCGTGATGCCAATGGCGAGCACCGCAACCGCAATGAGTGTGCCCCAAACGTTGACCCGTCCCGGTTTGAGCGTGGTCGATCCGAGAAACGCGCCGACGAGTGCGGGCAGCAGGTACGTGTCACCAAGACTCGTTTGACCAATGCGCAGTTGTGACGCGAGGATCACACCAGCAAATGCAACGATCATTCCAGAAAGCACGAACGCGAGCACGATGTATTTGCGGGTCGGAATGCCGTTCAATCGCGCTGCTTCAGGGTTGGCTCCAACGACGTAAATGTAACGACCAATCGGCAGGTACTCGAGCATGATCCACAACGCCAGGCTGATCACCAGCGGGTACAGCGGCAGGATCGGAATCCCGAGGACGGTGGCTTTGGAAAGCTCGAAGAAACTCGTCGGAAGTGTGCCGACGACCTGCTGACCATTCGTGTACCAAAGTGCGAGTGCATTGATCACCGTTGCCGTGCCGAGCGTGGCGATAAACGCATCAATCCGTGCGAACTCGACCAGCACCGCATTGAAAACTCCGATGATCGCACCACCGATCAAAACAATTGGAATCACCACCGGCCACGGAATTCCAAAACGCACCTGCAAGGAAATCGCCATGATTTCCCAAAGCATGATGCCGAAACCTATTGAAAGGTCAATCTTGCCCGCCGCCATCGGCATCATCA
>JAYURE010000420.1:0-4658 GCA_043756345.1 Deinococcales bacterium
CATAAAGGGTCCATTTTGCAAAACACTCTTCCACGGGAAAATGGCATGTTTTTTTACCTTGCTGGCGAGCAGGAATTGCAAACGAGCAGAATCCTGCAGACGGCATGCATCCTCGTGTTGCTCTTGAACCATGCGCAGATACTCGCGGACCTCGAGCACCTCTCGCGTCAGGTCTTCGATGTGACGGGTCTCATCTCGAGATTTTGTTTTTGTTTTCGTGGCATTCGGTTCGGCAGATTCGACTCCGGGGGCTTCGTGTGGAACCTCAAACAGCACCAGCAGACAACCCGGTAGTTTCAGTGGCACGACCTCAAGGTTGATGGTCATTCCGTGTCCGTCGTGCAGATAACGCACGCCATCCAAACGCACCGCCCGGTTCTCCTGTCGGGCGCGTTCGGTTAGGGTTCGCAACGGCAGCATCAATCCCTCTCGGGCCATGCGCAACAGATTAAAACTCGCCTTTCCGGTCGAAGGCTCCAGAAATTGTCCGGTCGCTCCACGAAATTGCACGATCTCGAGTGCATCGTCCACGACCACACCGGAGGGCGCGTAGCGTGAGAGCAACAGGCGATCAGCCTCGCGTTGCGTGTCCAAACTGCTCGCCTCGACCACGGTTCCGGCACGTTCGGCACGGGGCTTGGCGGTCGGAACGCTCGAACGAGAATCGAGCCTGGGAATGCGGCTGGTCCCGGCGATCTTGATGTACAGGCGGCAACGGTTGTCGAGCGTTGCGAACAAATCCGTGAAGCGTCCAACCGTTTCCGATGCGCCCAACAGCAGCACGCCGCCCGCTTTGAGCGCGTGGTGGAAGGTCGGAATCACCCTGGCCTGAAGCAGCGGATCGAGGTAGATCAAGAGGTTGCGGCAACTGATCAGGTCCAACCTCGAGAATGGCGGATCGGCAAAAACATTCTGACGCGCAAAGACCACCAGTTCGCGCACCGATTTGCTGATCCGGTAATGACCTTCAGATTCTTCGGTGAAAAAACGTTTCAGCCGTTCCTTGGAAACGTTTTGCAACAAGTTATTCGCGTACAACCCGGCCCGCGCCCGCTCGAGCGTCGCATCGTTCAAGTCCGTGGCAAAAATTTGCACCGGCACGTTGATGCCCGCCTTGGCCGTGAACTCGAGGAAAGCCATCGCCATCGAGTACGCCTCCTGTCCGGTCGAACAACCGCTGACCCAGATGCGCACCGATTTGTCGGCCGTGCGGTCCTTGACCAATCCCGGAAACACTTCGCGTTGCAAACACTCGAAAGCGTGAGGGTCGCGGAAGAAACTGGTCACACCGATCAGCAAATCATGGTACAACGCCTCGAGTTCCTTCGGGTTTTCGCGCAGGCGTTGCGCGTACTCTGGTGCCGAAGAAATCCCATCGAGCATCATTCGTCGGTCGATGCGGCGGCGCACGGTGCTGGCTCGGTACATCGAAAAATCCACGCCACGGGCATCATGTAACAATGCCAATATGCGCTCGAATCCTTTGGGGTCGGGCATCGCCTCTCGAGGTTCGGTTTCGCTCGAGGTCGTCTCGGATGTTGCAAGGCCCGAGCCCTTCTTGATTTTGGCAACAATGGCCTGCCCGAGGTACGGTTCTTTGGCCAGCCGTGCCAATTCCACAGCGATCTGTTCAGGTGGCAAGACGAAATCGACCACACCGGCCGCAATCACGCTGCGCGGCATCGCATCGAAACGCGCCGATTTTGGATCTTGCGCGAAGGTGATTCCACCCTCCGCCTTGATCGCCTCGAGCCCGAGCGTGCCATCCGAGGCGGTGCCAGAAAGCACCACGCCAATCGCCCGGTGGCCCAAATCCAGCGCGAGCGAAGCCATGAAATCATCGATCGATGAATGCGAACCTCGGCCCGGCACCCTCGGCGAGAGGTGCAAAACACCGTGTTTGATCGTCAGGTTCGCCGTCGGTGGAATCACAAAAACGTGATTGGCCTGAACGCTCAGGCCATCGATGATTTCGGTGACTTTCAGGCCCGTGGTGCGGCCCAAGAGTTCGGTCAGCAGGCTCTCGTGCGTTGGGTCGAGGTGTTGCACCAGCACGAACGCCATGCCGGTATCCAACGGTAAGGCCGCCAGCAATTTCGAGAACGCCTCGAGACCACCCGCCGACGCACCGATGCCAACCACGACCGGCGAGCCATTGGACCCTGCCGAACTGACCGAAGCTCGAGCAGCTTTTTTGGCTCGAAGCGGTTTCACCAAGCCCGATTCAACAACCGATGGTTCGGCTTTAACGGTCCGTTTTTTATTCACGATTATCCCAAGCTCGAAATCAACGGTGACGTCAGTGCCGCCTGAATCGATTCCAGCAATTGATCAAAGGCAATTGGTTTGACCAAAAACAGATTCGCAGCCGCCGCCCGCTTCCGGTCCTCGGGCTCATCCCGGCCCGAAAGCACAATCACCTTTGGCGCTGGCGTGATCGCACACAATCGCTCGAGCGTCTCGAAGCCATTGAGTCCAGGCATCATCAAATCCAACAGCACCAAATCCGGGTGTTCACGGTTGGCGGCCTCGAGTCCAGCCTCGCCACCATCGACGGTTTCGACAATGTAACCAGCCATGGTTAAACCGCGCCGCATCAGGCTGCGCATTCCGGGTTCATCATCGATCACCAACACCCGATGGGCGACCACAGCATTTGGAATCATGATCGTTCCAATGAGGTCATGTCCGTACCCTACTCCTATTTTGGAACAAACCAACATTCTCCGAATCTGGACTGCACGTGCGATGTCCAATCAGTTGCATTTCAGCCACGACTCAGCCCGCAAACAGCCGACAGGCATAGGTTCAAGGCAGAACACTCGTGCAAACAACCCGACCAGCAGAACTGCGCAATAACCCGATCAAGGAGAATCCCATGACCATCAAAACCTACCGTTGGCTCGCCAGCATCTGCTTCCCGCTCGGCTTCGTCTCAATCATTGTCTCGATCCTGGTTTGGATGATCCAGGGCGGCACAGGCAGCGATCCGGCCCACGGTGAACGCTTCGGCATTTTCATTGGCCTGTGGGCTCCAACGTTTTTCATCCTGACAGATCGCTTTGAACGAACCGCCGAAAGCATGACCCGCGCAATGGATACCGCCGAGCAACCGACTCCCTACGCCAGAACCATCGCTGAAACAACTTGAAAGAGGAAACAATTTGAACACCTCAACGAACACCGTCGAACGCGATACCAATCCAATCTCGAACACAAATGCGCAAGCCAGAACCAACGCCGTACAAAATGTTCTTCAAGCCATCGGTGCGCTTCAGGGCTGGGAAGATCACATTCCCGATTTGATGATTCAAGCCCAAAGCGAACACAACGCCGTTCACAGCCTCGAGTTCACAGCGCCAAAAAACCCCCCGGAGGCCACCATGTTCGACAGCAACACCAATCAAACGCGAACCGAACGACCAAATTCTGTAACCCTCAACCGCTACGACCTCGGTGGACAATTTGCCAAACTGCGGGCAGACGCGCCAATCCGCACGCATGGACGCGATTCGTTCACATTGGTCAAAGATCCAGGCATGGATGTCGTCCTGACGGTCCTGAATGCTGGAACGCACCTCAGCAAACACACCGCGCCCGGACCAATCACGGTGCTCGTGCTCGAGGGTCGAATCGCCTTCACCGCACACGGACAACGGCTCGAGCTTGGACCACACTGCCTTGTGACACTGCCGACACACGTGCCACATGAGGTTGAGGCGCTCGAGGAGAGCGCCATCCTGATCACGATTGCCAGTCCGGTCGCACACAACAATCCAGCCGAGCTTGCCGCTGAACGCGAAGCGAAGTCGTGAACCTCGTCTTCAACGTTTCAAACGGTGGCGAGATCGAGCCGCTCGAGGCTGTACACCTCAACATGCTCGAGCAAGATTCTCCCGACCTGCTCTGGGAAGAGCTTCGCGTTGGTGAGTACCGCATCTGGTTGCGCGGCGGACTGCATTACGAAATGAATTGGCAGTACGGCTTTCAGCATCAACCGCAAAATCGCACATACGGACCATTGACCGGACCCGTTTTTGAGGACTTGCCGCCCGACTTGCCGAACGATTTCGACGCAGCCAGAAGGCTCGCCATTCAAATGGTTTTGCTCGATGGGCAAGACCCAAATCTGGCCGAGCACGCGCACAGGATTTAAAGACTGAAAGAGGTGAGCGGTATGGCATTCATCATCACACAACCCTGCATTGGAACCAAAGATTCCGCCTGCGTCGAAGTCTGTCCCGTCGAGTGCATTTACGAGGGTGACGACCAGTTTTACATTCATCCAGACGAGTGCATCGACTGCGGAGCGTGCGTACCTGCCTGTCCTGTAAGCGCTATCTTTCCAGAAGAAGACGTGCCAACCGATCAACAAGCATTCATCGCCAAGAACCGCACGCACTTTGGACTCTAAACAACACTGCTCAAGAACCCATGACCCTCAATCTTGTTCGAATCACCGTATGAACGCAAAACCGGGAGACCCATGATCACTCGAGGAAGTCCGACCTTTTCACGGCATTACAAACCCGGTCAAACCATCGTTCATCCCGGCGATGCCGCTGACTGGCTGCTGCTACTCGAGAGCGGTCTGATACGGGTTTCAAAGGTTTCTGCCAGCGGCAAAATCAGTACTCTGCGTCTCGTTCGTCCCGGAG
>JAYURE010000421.1:0-4655 GCA_043756345.1 Deinococcales bacterium
CAATTGAATCGCCACCAGCGACAGCACCACAATCGCCACCAATTTGATTTGCTGAACCCTGCCCGCATTCACGGTTTCGCCTCGAAACCCAACCACTGCACGCGGTACGAATTCAAACCTGGAGACGACTTCAACGGGGCGCTCAGAACCTCACCTCGGGCTTTGAGGTTGGAATCGAACACGCGCCCGGCATCGCTGCCGCGCATCCGGTCCTGACGCACGGAATATCCGCTTGGTAATTGATCTGGCAGCGTCGTCGAAACCACATCTCGAGGTGGCAGCGCCTCGATCAAATCGCGTTCCTCAACCCAGGCAATTCCTTTGCTGTCATACAGACTGACCAAGGCTCGAGGAATCGTAACCTCATGCGTGCCAACGTTGAAAACGGAGGCCCGCAAGCCACCCGATTCCTGGCGCGTCCACGATCCGAGCGAACGCTCGAGGTTGCGCTGCGTGACCACGGCGCGGGCGAAGACCTCAAAGTTGCTGACATCCTCGAGATGATCCGGCGCGTTCGGTCCCACAAAATCGATCCGAAACGGCGTGCGTTCTCCCGGCAAGAGTTTGTGAATGATCGCGGTTGCAGCATTGTTGCGGCGCACCTCGAGCCCGCCAGCGTCGCGCAGCACGGCGGTCACGGTGATGTCGGCGGGACGGGCATCAATGTTTTGCAATTCACCAACGACACTGTAGACGCGCTGAGAAACGGTTTTAGGAGGCAGGGTGCTGGCGGTCGGGCGCGGCTGTTCAACCTGAATTTCTCGAGTCACCAAACGCGATCCGATCAGCGCGAGTTGGGGCCGATCCAGCAAATCGTTCGAGTCGGTGATGCCGGTCGTCAGGCGGCGCGGCGCTCGGTAGTACGAGACTTCGACCTGTTCACTAAACCGGTCTCGAGATCGGGGTTTGAGAAGCGGTTCGGCGACAATGCGCCAACCGTCTTTCGTGTGCTCGAGTTCTTGCGTGACCTCTTCTTGCAGGCGGTGCAGGCTGGTGATCCAAGAAAGTTCGGATCGGATCAAAGCGCGTCTTTCATCTTGGGCGATCACCGTCGATTGAATCGTGTCGAGCTTGGCGTAACCGCTGCGCAATCCGCCACGCACCGAGAGGTCGAGCAGGTAACGTTCGAGCGTCAATCCGCCACGGGGTTGCGTGCGTTTGAAGGCCGCATCGTAGCGGCGAAAGCTGACATCGTTCCAGTATTGCTTGACGCTGTACTCGGGCGTTTGGGCAGGTCGCGCCACGACCCAAGTCAGGGCAGTCACGAGACCGATTGCGCCAATGCCAGCCGCGAGCCAAGCCGTGCGGAACAATCGGGTTTTCAACGGCGAACGTTGCGGCGCGAAGAGTTCCGCCACAGGATCGGGAGCAATTTTTTCGATGCTCGAGATTTCAGAAATCGGAGTCTGAGTGTTCGAGCTTTCTGTTTCCGGCTCGAGAATTGGTGGCCATTCAAACTGACTGAAGTAAGCGAATTCTTCTTGCAAACTCGGCCCAAAATCTTGCTCGAGATTGTGCTCGGGTTCGGATTCAAAATCAAGCTCGAGGTTCGGTTCGGATTCAACTTTATTCGACTCGCTCGAGTGTCCGAACAGGGCGTTCAGTTTCATAAAGCGCGGCAGCAACGGCACCCGTGCACCGGCCTCGAACGATCCGGGTTTCGCCGGTTCTATCGCATCCTCGCGCAACAGGTCGAGCGCCCGCGCACCCAAACCATTGCGTTGCCAGCCGCCAACCTTCGGCCTGCGTGACACGAGCCCCAGACTGCCCAGAGCGGTCAGCAGCGCCAACGGTGGCAATGTACCCCAGGCGACCCGCTCGAACAGCGGCAGCGTGCGTCGTGGCAAACGGTTCGGCAATGGCGGCACATCCTCGCGCTCCCAAACTTGAATGCCATTCTCGAGCCTGCCGAGTTGATGCCAACCGCTGAAAAAAAGCAGTGGATCGTAAAACTGATCGTTGGAAAAAACGTACTTCAAATGGTACTTTTCCGGCGTGCTCAGGAATTGCTCGAGGCTGCCGAGACCGGGCGGGCCGGTGTATTTCGCACCATCAAGCCGCTCAATCGGGCTCGAGGTCAGTTCGACCAAACGCCGCGCCGAATGGTAATTGCCGTCCGGGGTTAACCCTCGGGTGTTCGCCGAAAGCCAAGCCATCTGGTCACCAAAGCCGAGCGTCAGGTAGCGATACCGCCAGTGCTCGTCCTTCTCGATAAAGGCGGTGATCGGAGCAATTTCGATCTGTTCGGGTTGAAATTTTTGCAATCGCGTCATGCTCGAGATGAAGACCGCCGCGCCGACCAAGACCAGCACCAAGCCTGCACTCAGGCCCAAACGCACGCGCCGCCCGAGGTTCAAATCCAACCAGCTTCGGCCCCTGCCGTGCAACAAACTCTCGAGCGCCGCGCCCATGAACGGCGTGGTCAGGACCGTGGCCCAAAGCGTGAATCGCTCGAGCGTCAAGACCTCAAACGCGCCGCGCAACAGCAGGCGGGCGAACGGGGTCGTGCCGCCCAAGCCCAACGCGAACAACAAGGCCACACTCGCCGAGATTGGCCAGCGCCAGGATTGCAAACCGTGCTGCCAACGCAAGGTGATTGGCTTACCGGATCGAGCACTGTCATTTTGAGCACCATCACCTCGAGTATTACCGCCCCAAACTTTGAAGATTCGCACCCAGCCCAACTCGAGCAACGCCATCGACATCAAGAAACAATCTCGCAACGCATACGGCAAAAATGCGAGCGCCGTTGCCCACGGAATCAGAAAGAACATCAGGCCCGCGTTTCCGTTCTCGAAAAAATTGTCGCGGCTGCCGTGCGGAATGCTGACCTGCGCAATCGGATCGCTGCGGCTCCAAATCCAGAATGGAAAAACCACCAGCAACGACGAGGCGATCAGGAAAACCAGCAAGGCAATCCGGTAGGTTCGCGGCACGACACGGTACAGCAATCGCGGCCACCATTCGACCGGCTCGAGCGGGCGCGGCGCTCGGAACGCCTCGAGCCAAGCGATCAAGAGCATCGGCGCGATGAAAAACACCGAACCAAAAATCGTGGTCACGTGATGCGCGGCGGTGGTTGCTCCGGCCCAGGCTGCTGAACGAATCAATTGCGTTAAACGGCCCGAACGCACGTAATCGAGCGCGAAGGGAATCATGTTGAGCAAGCCCGCCAGTGCCAGCGTCGTCGGCAATTGCCCGAAGACATGGACCGCCTCGATCAAGGCGCTCGAGACGACCACGATCAAACTGGCGTACCCGCTCGCCCGTGGCGTGAACAGCAACCTCGAGAAGCGGTACGTTCCAATGTTCAGGCCCAACAGCGCCACCATCTGCACGATGCCGTAGGCGGCCTTCAGGCCGACCAGTTTGGAGAAGACCGCGATCAGTTGATGCACCAACGGCGGGTACGAAATTGTCAGGAAGCCGGTGTACCAGCGCGGCTCCCACGGGTCGAACCAGTCCTTGGCGTAATGCGAGCCGAAGAAGATGTGAACCAGCGCGTCATACGTGCGGGCGAAATTTTGATCGACCAGCAGTGCGCCGTGAAACAGCAGGGTCAGCACAATCGATAGTGACAGCAGCATGTGCCCGGCGCGGTGCTCCTCGGAGGAGGTGGCGCGGGGCGAGATCGAACTGGGTAAGCTCGAACTGGGCGCAACACCGTTCTGGCGTTCGTCGCTCGAGTTGCTTTGCCGCTGAACACGCATCAGATCAGTTTCGGACAGCCAGCAGGCTTGCGGTGTTCAACACGGGCACACGACCCGTTGGCGGCATCGAATGCGACCCGAGAATCGGAATCACCCGGTCCAAAGCGGTCTCGGCGAGCATGGCTTTCACGGACGGACTCGGTGCGACAATCACCATTGAACCACCGGCCTGGCGTGCCCTCAGGAAAACACAAACGACGGCGGCCAGACCTGCACCATCCATGCCTTCAACTTGCGAGAGGTCCAACTCGAGCGTTTCACCGCTTGAGGCGGCCACCTCGAGCGATTCACGAACCTCTGCGGCGTGCACGGCCTCGAGATGGCCTTTGAGGGCGAGGTGTTGGGTCAGGGCCGGAGTCAAAGCGCGGGGCAATTCGAGTTTGCGTGTTTTCTGATCGATCAGGCGTTGAAAGTGCAACACGTGCCAGCAGGCGACATCGAACAGCGTCAAACTGGTCGCGGCGGCATGGTTCGCCATGCCCAACTCGAGCGCACGTTCCGGCTCGAGCGCCCGCCAAAGCGCATCGGCGAGCGATGGCACGTTTTCGGGTTCGAAGAACTCGGCGCGGTAGCCCTCCTCTTCGATCAGTTCGGCCAGATCACCGATGCGCGGCATCACGGCGGCACGCGCAAATTCGCCCGCCTGATGCAATGGTCCGCTCGAGCCGGTGGTGCTGGTGTACGGAAAGGCAACGACCGTGCAATCCGTGAACAAAGCTTCGACTCGATCTTCGGGCACGTAACCGGTGAAGGTCACGTTTGGCAAATCCGCATACTGAGATTTGACGCGCTCGAGATAGCCCGCCGCGTTCGGTGAATCGCTGCCCGCAATCACCAAGCGTAAATTCGGATCACGCTCGAGCAGGATCTTGTGCGCCTCGAGCAGCGGTTCAACCGTTTTGTACGTGCCGAACTTTCCGAAAGTCATGACGGTTTTACCCGCTG
>JAYURE010000422.1:0-1723 GCA_043756345.1 Deinococcales bacterium
GCGCGACGCACCTGACGCAACCAACCCGCTGGCAGGTCGCAACCGAGCGCTTTCGCTTTGCCTTCGGTCCAAACCTCGAGCACTGCCGCCTCGGGAATGGCGGCACGCACGGCGGGTGGCAAACGGTCCAGCACCTCGAGCACCAGGCTTTCTGGTGTGACGTGCGGGTTCGCGCCGCTCGCCACGAGTGCCAGACCGGCGGGCCAACCTTCGAGTGAAGCAAACGCGCCCGGTGCATCGCCCGCGTACTGCCGGGAGTGCAGGTATGCCCTGGCCTCATCGCCCGAAAACGCCAGATCCTCGAGCCCGATCATCAAGGCCCGTCCCTGCGCTGCGAGTTGTGCGACACGCAAGTTCGGTTCGCTGTGCGCCGAGAGGATCACCCGGTGTCCCTCTTGCAAGGCGTTCAGGAAACGCTCGAGCCATTTGCCCGCCTCGGGACTGAGCACATCCGCGCCATCCAGGATCAAGGTCAGGTTCTCGCGGGCCTGATCGAGTGCTCGGGCCAAACCACCCGCGAGTGAATCCGTTTCAGGTCCAGCCGAATCCAGTGTTCTCAACTCGAGTTTCGGCATGGCGGTCTGAATCGCGTCACGCATCGCCAGTGCCAGTGCCGCCGCATCGCAATCGTCCTCGGTCAAGCTGAGCCAGACGGTGCGTTCACCGCTGGAACGAGCATGTTGCGCCAACAGGGTCGTCTTGCCAAACCCGGACGGCGCGATCAGGCAGATCAAACTTGCCTCGCTGCTGTGCAAACGCTCGAGCAGGTTGGTGCGTTCGAGTTCGCTGCGCAATGCTTTGGGAATGGTGGTTTCAAACGCGACTGGCATTCGTGAAGCGCCCCCCGACGCGAACAGCAGCACTGTGAAATCAAAGCTCAAAAAAGAGGCTCAAAAAAAGGCCCAAGGAAAGAGGCCCGAGTTTAACCCCAAATCAATTTTCACACGTTGCAAGAGTGAATTTTGTGTGTGAGACAACGGCACGGGTTTCTAGTTGGCTGATCATTCGGGCTGATCATTCGGGCTGATCATTCTGGCTGATTACTTTGCCACAAGCTTGGACAGCATCACCTCGAGCCCACCACGGTCCAATGGTCCCATGCGCCGCTCGAGAATCTGACCGTCCCTGCCAACAATGAAGGTGGTTGGTAATCCCACGACCCGCAATTGATCACGAATGCCACCCGAGTCAAGCATCACGGGAACCTCGAGCTTTTCGGACTCGAGGTATTTGCGTACATCATCTGCCGATTCGCCCGCGTTTAAGAACACGATTTTCGCACCGCGTTTGGCGTACTCGGCCAGCAACGGCATTTCGGCTCGGCACGGTCCGCACCAGGTTGCCCAGACGTTCACAAGCACAGGTTTTTCGAGGTCGCCCCAGGTGCTTGTTTTTCCTTCGAGCGACCCAAGCCCGCCAGGTGCTGTTTTGGGGTCAAGAAGCGAGGTGAGTTGCAGATCGTTTGACACGCTGATGCTGCTCGAGGCAGGTTTGAACAAGAATGGTAACGCTGCCGCGATCACAGCGAGAACTGTTGCCGATGCTAGACGACCGAATTGGACAGGGGTTCGCAACCAAACAAACGGCACGAGCGCCACCAACGCCCAAGGCCACGAAAACCCGCCAGATCGCACATCAAAAACCTCGAGCAGATTGCCAGCCGCAAATGCCTCGCGCTGTTCAAAAACAAATCCAAGCCGGGCTGCGATCACAGCCAAAATCA
>JAYURE010000423.1:0-1720 GCA_043756345.1 Deinococcales bacterium
GCGATGCCGATAGCGAAAACCAAAACGACCAAACCGGCGACGGACCCTAACCGGCCCTGAATGATGACGAATGGGTTCCATCCCGGTAGCAGTAGAATCTCGAGACCAAACCACATCCATCAAGACTTGCTTGGTTTGAGATTGCACATACTCGAATCGACCAAGGCGTTGGTTTTCATGCGAACAGTCCGTTCAGTTTTCCCAAGTTTCGATGCTGTCATTTTCGCCGTGAAATTTCCGACATATGGTTCAACGCTGCGTTGATAGCCTTCATCTGTGCTTAACATTTTGCGTCTGACCTTCGGTATCGGCCTGCTCATGACCCTCGTGACCGCCTGCCAATCCGGTCAGAAGCAAACGCAGAAATTGTCAGATCCCAGCTTCAACCTCAGCCTCGATTCAACCAGCCTGAACCTGATGCAGGGCGATGACGCCGATCTGACCGTGACACTCGAGCGTTTGGATGGTTTCACCGATGCCGTTGCAGTCTCGCTCAAAAACCTGCCAGCCGATGTCACCGCCAGCCCGGATGTGCTGACCATTCCAGCCACAGCCTCGAGCCTGACAGTTCACCTGAGCGCCAGCGGTAACGCCAGCATCGCTACGAGCCAGGTGATGGTTGAAGCTGTTAGCGGCGCATTGCAAGAGACCGCCTCGCTGAACCTGGCAACCATCAAACCGGACCCCAGCCGACCGGACTTGTTCCTTAAGAGCTTCGAGTGGGGGCAGAGCGTGATCAAATCCGACCTGCGTTTGATTCCCGGAAAATCGGCGGTGCTGCTGGCGCACGTCAACGCGACCAAGGCCGGAATCTCGGGCGTCACGGTTCGGGCCACAGCCTCGGCCAACGGCGTGACGCTCGGCACGCTCAACCTGACCGCACCTGCCAGCGTTCCGATCTCCGACAGTGCCGCTGCCAGCGCCACCGACCTGACCAGCACCTACTGGAGCATCCTGCCCAAAGACTGGATCAGGCCAGGACTCGAGGTCAAACTCGAGGTGGATGCCGGACGCAGCCTCAAGGAATCCAACGAGGCCAACAACGCGCAAGTCCTCAAACCGAGCATCGGTGCGGGCAGCAAGTTGTACCTGATGATGGTTCCATTGATCGAGAACAACCATGCCGTGCTGACCTTGGATGCGGCTGCGGTCGAGAAGATCAGGACTGGTCTGATGGCGATCTGGCCGTTCGCCGATGTGGACATCAAAGTGCGAGAACCGTACACCGTCAAAGCTGAAGGCCACGGCTTGGAAGAGTTGAGTGTCCTGCGCAACGCCGACAACAGCAAACGTTACTACTACGGTTTCGAGGGCTCGTGCTGCGGTGTTGGTTACGTCGGTTATCCGATTGCGGTGGGCAACGCCGAGATTCGCACCATTCGACACGAGTTGGGTCACAACCTGGGCCAGTTGCACGCGCCATGTCCTGGCATGCCCGATTTCGATGCCAATTACCCATTCAAGGATGGCAACCTCGGGACCTGGGGTTTCGATCCGCGCAGCAACAGCTTGATGGACCCCAGCAAACACTATGACCTGATGAGTTACTGCGGCCCGGACTGGGTTTCGAGTTACATGTACGGCCGGGTTCAAACCTTCGTCGAGAAGAATCCATCAACGGCAAGCTTCAACGCCAGCGCTAATGCCAGCGGCGACCTGATCTTGATCAGCGGCAGCATCATTGCCGGGCAGGTCAGCCTCGAGCCGATCCAACGCATCA
>JAYURE010000424.1:0-1718 GCA_043756345.1 Deinococcales bacterium
CGCCCGTCGCGTATTGGAGATTTTGCCGCTCGAGCTTGGAGCGGAGTTCATCGAGGATGCGCAACTTGGCCCGGAACGCTCACTCGAGTTGTTCAAGAAAGCCGCCGAGCAATCCACATCACCGGGAAGATGGTTGGCGTTGGCGGTGGAGTTCTCGAGCGGTCAGGATCGCGCAGGTTTGGCGCTCGAGGCGGCCCGTCAACTGACTCAATCCGATCTGCGACTGGCCGAAAAATTGTATCGGGTGGCACTCGAGAAGAATTCTGATTCGGACCTGATGCTCGAGTTCATTGGGTTTTTGACCACGAATCGGCCCGCTGAGGCTCAGGAGTTGTTTGACCGGTTGCCAGCCAACGTTCGATCTTTGGAACAGGGGTTAGCGGCGCGTTTTCAATTGATGGTCATTTTCAGCGACATAGTGGGAGTGGTCGCGTGCTGGCACGACGAACTTGGCTCGAGCAGCGACATTAATCCAGATGCTCTGGTCCATGTGATTCCTTCGCTGAAAGCCTTGACCCGTTTCGATGAGGCGATTCAACTTGCCGATCAGGTTTTGGCCCGTTCTGACCTCAGCCCTTGGCAGCGAGCGCGGGTGCTGAACCGGAAAGCTAATGCGTATGGTGAATCCAACCGCTTCGTGCAGGCGCTCGAGTTGGTCAGTCAGATTCTCGAGTTGCTTGCGCATCACGGTTTGCCGGGGCATGAGGTGATGCTGTATGACAGGGCGTTGTACCACAAACAGCTTGGTGATTATCGGCTTGCCGTCGAAGATCTCGAACCAGCGTTGGTGCGTTCCCTGGAGGTCGGACGCACATCACACGAGATGGTTGTGCGCAGTTTTCTGGGAGCCATGCACTGCGAATTTGGCGAGTACGCACTGGCCGAAGAGTTTTTGCTCGAGGCATTCGAGTACCAGATCCATCAACCTGTCAGCAACTATTTGTGCGACACCATCAACAACCTGATCGAGTTGTACAACGCATGGTATGACCGTCCCTCGAGCGGGTTGCTGGCTCAGAAATACGCTCGGCTCGCGCTTGAATACGCCAACGCGATGAACATGTCCGCATACTTAGCGGCCTCCCGTGCCTATGCTGGTTTTGCCGAACTCGAGTACGGCAGTCCAGAACGGGCACTCGAATTGGCACATGAAGCACTTGCGTATCGGGTCGAGGGCGATTTGTTTCTTGGTCGCTGGCTTCCAACCTGGCTCGAGGCGAAAGCAAGAAGCAAACTTGGCGATCAAGTGCGGGCACAAAAACTCCTCGAGCAAGTGGTTCCCGCCCTCGATCAGATGGGACGTGGCTTCGAGGCGAACCAGGCCGGACTCGATTTGGACCGCCTGCGAAACGACCTCGAATCGGCCCGAGGTCGCCTGACCTGGTTCCGCGAGCGCGGCCTGATGAATGCTGTCCATCAGGGCTTGCGATTGTTCCCAGAACTTCAGACAACCATGCTCGAGGTGAATCCCGAACCCGCCGCCGTGCCGCAACTTCTGGTGCTTGGCGGTCTGCAAATGACCCTGGCGGGCAAGACCGAAACCGTGCGCGGTCAAAAACGCAAAGAACTGCTGCTGGCGCTGCTCGAGGCCCGCATCTTGGGCCGCAATGAAGCGACGATGCTCGAACTGTTCGACCGGATTTACCCGGACAGCAGCGAATCCGAGGCGGCCTCGTCGTTGAAACAAACCGTGTTCATGGTTCGCTCGAGTTACGGAC
>JAYURE010000425.1:0-4640 GCA_043756345.1 Deinococcales bacterium
TTCGGTGACAATCCCTGGGGCACGATGGGGGCATGAAGGCCATCGTTGCGTTTTTCATCTCGATGTTCAGCGTGTTGGGCATCTACACCGACAAGTACGATCAGGCCCAAGCCGCGTACCGCAACGGTGATTTTGCTCAGGCCGAAGCGATCCTCGATCCATTGGTGCGTGAGGGACGCGAAGATGCCTCGATCCTGATGGCTTACGTTTACTTGCAACGCGGCAAGCTCGAGCAGAGCGAGGGGTTGTTCAAATTTCAGTACGAACGCAAGAATGGCGGTTCGGACATTCCGTTTGGGCTGGCGTTGGTCGCTCGAGCACGCCAAGATTATGCCGAGGCCAAAAAGTTTGGGCTCGAGGCGGTCTCAAAGGATCGCTCCGATGTCCAGGAATTCCTCGACCGCCTGCCGAAACCACAAACGGTGATTGCACGAGATCGTTTCGCTCGACCTGAGAAGTTGGATGCGCCATTTTCGGCAAGCAAGGGTTTCTTACGCGATAGAACCGGCAAGCCAATCATCGTGCGTGGCGTCAACATGGGCGTGGCTTTGCCAGGAAAGTACCCTTCAGAATTCCCGCTCGAGCAGAAAACGTATGCCGAATGGTTTGACCTGATCGGCAAGATGGACGCGAATGTGGTGCGGTTGTACACGATTTTGCCGCCAGTGTTTTACGTTGCTTTGCGCGATTACAACCTCGCGCATCCGCAAAAACCCTTGTACGTGATTCACGGCGTTTGGACTGAATTGCCCGAGGACACCGGTTTTGAGGATTACCGTGGAGTCTTCACCGATCAATTTGTAACCGAGGCAAAACGCATGATTCACGTGGTCCACGGTCGCTTGGATTTGCCCGCCAAACCAGGGCACGCTCGAGGGTCGTACACGGCGGATGTCAGTCCGTGGGTGCTCGCTTACGTGATTGGCCGCGAGTGGGAACCGTACTCGGTGGCGGCCTACGATCAAAAACCAGACGCACCAAAATCCTATAAGGGCAAGTACCTCGAGACGGCGGGCAACTCACCGTTTGAGGCGTGGCTGGCGAACGTCATGGATTCGATGATTTCCTTCGAGATGGACGAGTACAACGCTCAGCGTCCAATGGCCTTCACGAATTGGCCAACCACCGACCCGATGACGCACGCGACCGAGGCGACCAAAGCTGAGGAGAACGCTTTGCGACACAAGCGCGGCGAACCCGTGGACATCGCCAAGATCAACGAATACGACAACGATGGTGTCAGCATCGACCCAACGCTGATTCATGCGACCAAAGCATATTCGGCGGGCACCTTCGCCTCGTACCATGCGTACCCGTACTACCCAGATTTCATGAACCACGATCCCGAATACAACAAGGCGGTTGGACCGTTCGGACGATCAAATTACTACGGCTATTTGCAGCACCTCAAAAAGCATCACGGTGAAATGCCGATCCTGATCTCCGAGGTTGGCGTGCCGTCCTCTCGAGGCATCGCGCACCTTCAGGTGCAAGGTTACAACCACGGTGGTCACTCTGAGACCGATCAGGCAACCCGTGACGTGAAAATCTATGGCGAAGTGCTCGAGTCCGGCATGGCAGGCGCGATGATGTTCGCCTGGTTGGACGAGTGGTTCAAACGCAACTGGTTGTACTCGGATTTTGAATTGCCTTACGAACGCAATCGCTTATGGCATTCTGTCATGGATGCCGAACAGAATTACGGCATTATGGCGGCAGAACCAGCCAATCAACCGCGTCTCGAGGCGAAACGGGACCGTTGGCAGAAGGTGCCAACCTTGAACGATGGCACTTTAAAAGTCAAAGCGCATGCCGATGCCGAGTACCTGCATTTGCTGATCGAAACGCCACTCAAACCTTCGGACAAGCTCGAGTTTGCGATTGACACGCATCCGATGGGTGGCGCGAGCCTGGATTGGTTGGGTCAGAACAAACCCGAATTTATGGGCAGCCTGAACGTGAACGTGGGCAAGCTCGAGACGCTCAAAAGTTACCGGCCTTTCAGACCGGTCGAGTTGGTCAAAGGGCTCGAATTGCTGGTGTACAACGGACGGGCCAAACCGGAGGCCGAAAACAATTTCGTGCCAATCATGACCGAACCGAACCGGCGTCGCATCGGACGGGATGGCACAGTGTACGCGGGCAAGCAGTTCGACTCTGGTATTCTCAATCCTGGCAGCGATCCGGCAGGAGGGCGCAATCCGCTCACCGATTACCGTTGGGACGCCAGCGGCGTGCAAATTCGCATCCCCTGGACGTTGATCATGGTGTCCGATCCCTCGAGCCGCAGCATCTTTGACGGATCAAACGATACGGGTTCACGGCAGATTCGTGACATCGGTTTGAACGTCCGCGTCGGCAACCTGAACGCCAGCCCAATGCGGTTCAGTTGGGAGACCTGGGAGGAGCAACCTTCATTCGAGTTGCGCCTCAAACCCGTTTATGGTGCGTTGCAAAAACGTTGGGCAAGCATCAAGTAGAAGATTGCTCGAAAGAAGATTGCTCGAAAGAAGATTGCTCGAGGGAAGATTGCGCACCCCTCGAGCAACCCTTTTTTAAGTTCGAGTTTTTAAGCCCGAGCGATTGGATCGGTTAACGCGCCGAGCACCTGTTCAACCACTTTGGGTCGTCCCAGCGGGTAAAGGTGAACGCCCGCGACCCTCATCGCCCGCAGTTCACGGATTACGCCCTGAGCGCTTTCAATGCCAGCCACACGACCTCGAACCCGCAAGTCTTCAACGAGCAAATCTGGAATCTGCGTCCACTTGCCAACCCGTCCGGCCATCTCGAGGCTGCGCACGGGCAGCACGCCGTAGAGAACTGGAATCGGTGGCGTGCCGCCGAAAACGTTCTGGAAACGTTCGACGGTTTGCGCATCAAAAACAGGTTGCGTCTGCGCGAAACGAGCGCCCGCTGCGACCTTCTCGAGGAAACGGTCCTTCTCGAGTTCCAAGTCTTTCGCACCAGGATTTGCGGCGACGGCAATCGCAAAATCGGTTTGACTCTCGAGGTCACGGCCAGCTTGGGATTTCCCACCGTTCAGGCTCGAGATGATCTTGGCTAGACCGACGGCATCAACTTCAAACACGCCGGTCGCGGTTGGATGATCGCCACGTTCGGGCGGATCTCCACGAAGTGCGAGCACATTGCGAACCCCGAGCGCGTGAGCACCAAGCAATTCGGATTGCAAACCAAGCACATTGCGATCACGGCAAGTGAAGTGCGCAATCACCTCGAGCCCGGTGCGTTCCTGAACCAGCATCGCAGCCACGAGCGGAGTCATGCGCAGGTTCGCCTGCGGACTGTCCGAGATGTTGACCGCATCGACAAAACCACGAACTGCCAGCGCCTCCTCGAGCGTCGCGGTTGGATCAGCGCCACGAGGCGGGTCGAGTTCTGCGGTGACGACGAAGACCTTGCCAAATTTATCGCGCAGTTTCATGCTGTACCTCGAGCCTGCCATGCGGGAAGGAAGTTCGCCACAACCTGCGCGGCGCGTTCGGCGGCGGCCTCCATAAAGTTCGTGTACGTGTGCGCCGCATCGTCGCCCGCCCCATCCGAGATCACGCGAATCAAAACCATCGGCACACCGTGATCGTCGGCGACTTGCAATGCGGCAGCACCCTCCATCTCGACGGCATCGGCGTTAAACGTCTGGCGCAACCAGGCGGCTTTGGCGGCATCGGCCAGGAAACTGTCGCCGGAAACGATCCGGCCCAACTTGGTCTGATAGCCCAACCTCTCCCCCGCCTCGAGCGCCAATTGTGATCCTCGGGTGTCAAGTTTGATGAATTGCCGACCGTCATTCAGGGTGCCTTTGGGCGTCTGGTTGATGATCTCGAGGTCCACGTCCCATTGCGCGGCCTCGCTCGCCACGACCACAGAAAGCGTCTTCAATTCCGGCGCGAGGCTGCCCGCAACACCAACAAAAATGATCGCATCCGGTTTGTGCTCGAGGATCACGCGGGTCGTGACGCTGGCGGCAGCCACTTTGCCGACACCGGTTCCAAACAGTGGCACGTCAGGCAGCAGGCGTTGGATCGGTCCAACCTCGCGGCCCATCGCGGCAAGAATAATGGTCTTCATTTCTGGGTGCTCGAGCCTTTGGGAATTGGAATGGTTTTCTGCACGATCAAGCCAGCATCCAAAACGCGCTTGGCCCAGATTTTTGCGGCGGAAAGCGAATGGTCTTTCCAATTGCCGCACTCGAGTTCGCTCGCACCAGGAATTGGGCCGGTGTGCTCGAGGACGTGATGAAGAACTTTCTCGAGCGACTTCAGGACTTTGGCTGGCGTGGGCCGTCCGCGCAAGGTCAAGTACAGTCCTGTCCTGCAACCCATCGGCGAGAGGTCCAAAATCCCGTCGAGTTCGTCACGCATGTACCCGGCCATCAAATGCTCGAGTGAATGAATCGCTTTGGTCGGCAAGAATTCGACGTTCGGTTGCGAGAAGCGCAAATCAAACTTGGTGATCGGATCGCCGGATTCTGTTTCGTACTTGCCTGCGATGCGCACGTAAGGGGCGCGAACTTTGGTGTGGTCCAGATCGAACGATTCAACTTTTGCCATTTGATTCTCCTCGAGAAAAGTTCTGAGTTTTGAGTCGTGAGTTCTGAGTCGTGAGTTCTGAGTTCAATCCGC
>JAYURE010000426.1:0-1715 GCA_043756345.1 Deinococcales bacterium
TGAATTCGTTCTGGTCAGTACGGGCGAGTGTGTGTCGTAAGATCGCAGCCCAAAATTTGGGTTTGTGGTTGGGACTATGAACCACTAGCACCCGACGTATATTCTAAAACCATCAACTCGGGTAATCTCGAGGCATGACAGATTCCAGTGCAGCTAGTTTGGATTTCCGCAAAGAATATAAGCAAGGTTCGCTTCTTGAATCCAGCATCGACAAAAATCCGATTGCACAATTGCGAACCTGGCTCGAGCAGGCCACGCAAGCTGGCGTGATCGAACCGAACGCGATGACGGTTTCGAGTGTTGGCGCGAACGGTCGTCCCTCGAGTCGGGTGGTGTTGCTGCGCGGTTTAGAGGATTCCGGTCTGACGTTTTTTACGAATTACGGTTCGCGCAAAGGTCAAGAATTTGATGCGCACGGATTTGCTTGCGTGAATTTCTGGTGGGGCGCACTCGAGCGCCAAGTTCGGGTTGAGGGCGCAATCCCGCGTGTCTCGAGCCAGGAATCCGATGCGTACTTCAACTCGAGGCCGTATGAATCGCAGTTGGCGAGCGCGGCAAGCCCACAGAGTCAACCGACAACCCGCGCCAATCTCGAGAATCTGGTTGAAGCCTTGCGCCTCGAGCATCCCGAACGTGTACCGCGCCCCGATCACTGGGGTGGATTTCGGATTGTGCCGGACCGATTTGAATTCTGGCAGGGCAGACCCGCACGGCTTCACGACCGGATCGTGTACGTGCTCGAGAATGGGATTTGGACGTTGCAACGGCTCGCACCGTAAAGCCCAAATGTGCTGTGCGTCGATGAACCTCGAGCCTGCAACCGGTATGGTTTTCCCATGAACCTGACAATCAATGGCAAGTCGATGGCCGTTCCCGATGCTCAACATGATGATCCACTCGTCTGGGTTTTGCGTGACACCCTCGGGTTGGTCGGCACGCGCTACGGGTGCGGCGCTGGCGTGTGCGGTTCGTGCAATGTCCTGGTCGATGGGCAGGTGAAACGCAGTTGCCAAACCAAAGCCAGCGAAGTTTCGGGCAAGGAAATCACGACGCTCGAGGGTCTGGCAGTGGGGACTGGAGCCGATTTGGTCCTGCATCCGGTGCAGCAGGCGTTCCTCGAGAATCCGTTGCAATGCTGCTGGTGCATGACGGGTCACATCATGAATGCGGTCGAGTTGCTCGAGAAAATTCCGAGTCCGAACGCCATGCAGATTGATGATGCGATGAACGAAAATTACTGCCGTTGTGGTGGCTACAACAACATTCGTAAAAACGTCACTCGAGCGGCAGAGATCACGGTTGAGCGTGTCCGTGTTTCGGGCGGTGGCGCATGAGGAAGCCGAAGAAGATTTTAACGCCAGAAATGCGTTGGAAGATGACGCGCCGCCGGTTCTTGATTGGTACGGGCACCTTGGGTTTGCTCGGTGTCGGTGGTTGGTTTGGGATTCAAGAGGGTCGTCCAGCGTTGATGGATCGGCTCGAGGCGAGCGGCGGTGGCGGCAACGCGAAACCTCCGGCCAATCCAAACGTTTGGTTTGAGATCGCGGCGACCGGTCCGATCAAGTTTTACGCACCGAAATTCGAGATGGGTCAAGGCATTCACAGCGCCCTCGCGCAGATTGCGGCCGAGGAACTCGAGGTGGATTGGAATCAACTCGAGACGCTTCAGGCAGATTCAACTCGAGGGTTCGAGCCGGGGTTGATGTTCACGTTCG
>JAYURE010000427.1:0-4631 GCA_043756345.1 Deinococcales bacterium
AACGGGCATAGTAGGCCGCCGACCGGTCCACTTTGGTCGGGTCCTTGCCGGAGAACGCGCCGCCACCGTGCGGAATCGCACCGCCATACGTATCGACAATGATCTTGCGTCCGGTCAGACCGGTGTCCGCTCCCGGCCCACCATAAATAAACGACCCAGAAGGATTGATGAAATACTGCACGGCATCCCTCGAGAGGCTCGCCGGAATCAGCGGTTCGATCACGAGTTTGATCATGTCCTCACGGATTTGATCTTGCGAAACATCCTGCGCGTGCTGCGTCGAAATCACGACCGTCTCGAGCCTGGTTGGAATGCCATTTTCGTACTCGAGCGTGACCTGAGATTTCGCGTCTGGTCGCAAGTACGGAATCGTTCCATTCTTGCGCAATTCGGCCAGGCGTTGCGTGATCCGGTGCGCCAAAAACAAAGGCATCGGCATCAATTCTGGCGTTTCATCAATCGCGTAACCGAACATCAAGCCTTGATCGCCAGCACCTCGAGCACTTTTCGGATCGCGGTCGCCGTTGCGCCACTCCCAAGAATGGTTGACGCCGCTGGCGATCTCAGGCGATTGCTCATCGATGCTGTTCAGAATAGCGATGCTGGCGGCATCAAATCCAAACGCCGGGCTGATGTAGCCAACCTGTTCGACGGCTTCTCGGGCGACGCGACGCACATCGACGTACTCGGCCTTGCTCGAGATTTCCCCAGCGATCAGCACCAAACCTTTGGTGCAGAGTGTTTCGCAGGCGACTCGAGATTTCGGGTCTTGCGCGAGGAAAGCATCGAGGATGCTGTCGCTGATCCGGTCGGCGAGTTTGTCCGGGTGGCCTTCGGTCACGGATTCGGAGGTGAACAATCGTTTGCTCATGCACGTCCTTTGCAATGAAAAAGACCAAACCCGAAGTTTTTCGGGTCAGTCCAGAAAGATGCTGCAAGCTCGAGCCGGTACAAAAAATCCCCCTTCTGCTGGTTCGGAAGGAGGTGATGCTCGGTTCCTTCCTCATCTGCCCACGCAATGCGTGGCTGGAGTTAGCACCGTGGCACGGAAATTCCGTTCGGTTGCTGCGGTTTCACAGGGCCAGGTCCCTCCACCGCTCTGGATAAGTGCTCGAGGTTCCGAGCAAAGCGATGGTAAGAGGCCAGCGCCGGGATTGTCAAGGGAAGGGTCAAAACAGGTAAAAAGTGGAAAGTTCAAAGTGACAAGTAACAGCCCAGATCAAAGGCTCCAGACGTGGGTCTGGTTTTTTCACTTTCCACTTTCCACTTTCCACTGCTTTTTACGGCCATACACACACGAGCGCCCGCAAAATGGTAAAACCCTTGCATGTCCCTCAGAGTCATGGATCACCCGTTGGTGCAGCACAAACTCGCCCTCATCCGCGATCAGAACACTGGCAGTAAAGATTTTCGTGAACTCGTCACCGAGGTCACGATGCTGATGGCTTTCGACGCGATGCGCGACCTCGAGCTTGAGGAAACCACCGTGCAAACGCCGGTCACGGAGGCGAAAGTCAAAATGCTGGCGGGCAAAAAACTGGCGGTGGTCGGGATTCTGCGGGCGGGCCTGATCATGGTCGATGGGATTTTGAAACTCGTGCCTGCGGCGAAAGTCGGGCACATCGGCACGTACCGCGATCCAGAATCGAAGCTGCCGGTACGCTACTACGCGAAGTTACCCCAAGACATTCAGGACCGGCGGGTGTTCCTGGTCGATCCGATGCTGGCCACCGGCGGCAGCGCAGTCGATGCGATCAATGAACTGAAACTGGCCGGGGCGACCAATATCAAACTGCTGAACCTGATCGCCGCTCCCGAAGGTGTCGCCAAGGTTGAGGCGGCGCACCCAGATGTTGAGATTATTGTCGCCGCGCTCGATTCGCACCTGAACGATCATGCGTACATCGTTCCGGGCTTGGGTGATGCGGGAGACCGGATTTACGGCACGAAATAAACGCTCGAAACTAAAAATCCCAACAGGCTCGAGGCCAATCGATCTCGGGCCTGTCTGCATTCAATCCGAATTTAATAGTGTCAAGCCAAAAACGCACGCCCCAAACACGAATTCATGGTTAGGCTCGAGGTTCAAACCTGTTTTCTACCCTTGGAGGTACGCATGAGCGAAAAATGGTACTTGGAACTTTCCGAATCTGAAGGCAGCCACAAATTTTACGAAGTCATCGTTGATGGTGCGGACCTGAGCATCCGTTACGGTCGAATCGGCGACAACGGTCAAACCTCGAAAAAAACCTTCGAGACGCCCGAGAAAGCCAAGGCCGAGGCCGAAAAGAAAGTCAAGGAAAAGAAAAAAAGTGGTTACGCCGAAGCCGTCATGGGTGAACGCAAAAAACGCGCCGTGACCGCCCGTCCGTTGGCCGAAGCGAGCGCCAGCGAAGTCCGAGCCGCGAGTGGAACCAAACGCGCTCCGGTGCTGTGGAAGTTCGCCACAAAAATAATGGCTTTCGGGATTTGCGTCACATCATCTCGAGTCTGGATCGGTAACGAGGATGGCAAGGTTTTTGCGCTGTCACTCGAGGGCGTGGTTGAGGCCGAATTCAAACTGCCTGCCGGGGTCAAGTGCATTATTGAAGATGGGGACTTCGTTTACGCCGGATGCAACGACGGCAACGTTTACGACCTGAACTCCAAGGTTCCTCGAGTCGCCTACGAAATCGCCGAGGACGTGGACATTTACTGGCTCGACATTCACGATGCGCTCTTGGCCATCAGCGACCAGAAAGGCACGTTGACGCTGGTTGATCACAACGACGAATTCGTCTGGACGGTCGAGGGTGACGGCAAGTACGGCTGGATGGTTCGGGCCGATGCGGGCCAGGTCTATCACGGACATTCGGGCGGCATCACCGCGTACAACACCGGCACGGGCCAGAAATCCTGGCAGCACAACGCAACCGGCGCGGTCCTGTTCGGCTGGCAATCCAAAGAGTTCGCCTACGGTGGCCTCTCGAGCCAACGGGTCGAAGTGCTCGACAAGAAAACCGGCAAGCTGGTCGCCACCGCCAAATGCGATGCGAGCGTTTTCTCGAATGCCGCCAGCGATGACGGCAAGTACATTTTCGCGGGCGACAGCGTCTCGAGCGTGTACTGCTTCAAAAGCGATGGCGAACGCCTGTGGAAACTCGCCACAACCTGTGGTGCGGCACTCTCGATGCAGTATCACAACGAACGGGTCTACATCGTCACTCGAGACGGCTCCCTCGCCTGCATCGACGCGAGCGAGGCGGCGATTGAGGCCGCGATTCAAGGCACCGTGCCCGAGATCCTCAACATCAAAGCGCCAGCGAACCTCGTGGCGAGCGCCCCGGCACCGGTGCAAACCACGACCGACTCGAGCACGGGCGTGATCCTCGAGTGCTTCGCAGATGGCGCGAAACTGCGGGTGCATGTCGTCTCGCCCGGGTACGACTCGAGTTGGGCTGTACAGTTCCCATCAGACATTCGAGAAGCAGGCGCGAAGTACGTGGCCGACGAGGTGCGCGAATCGTCTCGAGGCGGCTTCTACCGCGCTTACGGTGATATTCGCAAACTGATCTGAATTTCAAATTCCTGAAACGCTCGAGTTGAAATTGACTCGAGCGTTCGGCATTGATCTCAAAGTGGACCAATCTTGAGCATTGCCCTCGTAGGGTGGGCTGTGCCCACCGATTCCCCGCAAATGGTGGGCACAGCCCACCCTACCGAACTGCATTGGTCTCAAGGTTGACCGATCTTGCGGTAGAACATGGGTGTGTTTCAAGCGCTGCTCGAGGTCATCTTTCCGGTCGTGTTCATCACACTTGTCGGCACGGTGTTGGGCCGCAGCTTAAAAATCGAGCAGGGTTCAATCTCGAAAATCGTGCTGTTCGCACTCGCACCAAGTTTGGCGTTCGATAATCTTTCCAAATCCACGGTGCAGGCAAGCGTCGCGTTTGCAATCATCGGTGCCTACATCTGCTTCGAGTTGGTCATGGGATTGATCGCCTGGTTCTCGAGCGCGGACATCAACCAATCGACACGTCGGGCCATGGTCGCCAGCGTCATCACCGGCAACAATGGCAATTTTGGTCTGCCGATCAGCCTGTTCGCCTTTGGCAAAACTGGGCTCGAGCTTTCGCTGGTAATTTTCACGATCAGCGTGTTTTTCACCTTTTTGATCGGTCCAGCGATTTTGAGCGAATCGCAAGATTGGCGCTCGAGGTTGACCGCCGCATTCAAGCTTCCACTCTTTTGGGCGGCAGCCGCAGGCGTGCTCGTCAACGTCCTACACATTCCCGTTCCGATTGGACTTGAGCGCGGCATTCATTTGATCGGACAGGCAGCCATCCCGATTTTGCTCCTCTCGCTTGGCTTGCAAATCGGTCAACAAGGTTTACCGAAACTCGAGGGTCCCATCGTTCGCTCGAGCGCGTTACGTTTGATCCTCGGGCCGTTCGTGGCGTTCGCATTCGGAAAGCTGTTCGCCCTCTCCGGCCTCGAGCATGCCGTGCTGATCCTGTCTGCCGCCATGCCGACCGCCGTCAATGCGTTTCTGCTCGCCAGCGAATTGAATGCCGACTCGAGAACTGTGGCTGGAACCGTTGTTGTGACCACCGTGGCGAGTCTGCCTGTGATCGCGCTGGTCGTGACGTTGT
>JAYURE010000428.1:0-4631 GCA_043756345.1 Deinococcales bacterium
ATCAAATAAATCCGCCTACGGACCCGACGCACCGGGTTCAGGTTGGCTCGAGCGGCTGCGCAATTACTTGCCGCCAGATTTGGACGCACCTTTCTTGGCGCTCGTCTTTGTCGTGCCTATTTTTGCAACGCTGTTGATGGCTCGAGGGGCGCTCGGCATGGGCTTGGCGATAGCGGCTTTGGTCGTGGTTGGACTGGTCGGGACTGTCCTGGTGCGCCGCATGCCCATCGAATCGCTCGCCGCTTGGCTAATGATTCCGGTGATTCTGTTGTTTCCACCGTCCAAAAGTCAGTTCGGTGGCCTGCCTTCAATCAATTCGATCCGCACCTTTGATATTTTGCTGCTGATCGGCGTGCTGTACCTGAACCGTTCACGTGATGACCTCGAGCGTCCCAGCTTGCGAACCTGGGTTTTTCGTGGCCTGAGCGTGCTTTTGATCCTGATCACCGGCTCATCGGCACTGATTTACAACGACCTGACCAGTGATTCGTGGGGCACCTGGCAGACTGGTCCGTTGCTGGTTATTGCCGCCGGTTTCTTGGGCAGCTTCTTGGGATCACCCAAAACCCTGCTCGAAAAAATGTCAGAGATTGCCCGCCCGGTCGCCTTCCTCCTCTGTGCCGTGGCAATTTTTGAATACACCACCAACTCGAGCATTTACGGGCTGTCCTTCCGTTCACTCGGCTTTGACCGTCGTCCGCCCGGTCCGTTCTTGGCCGCTGAAGTGCTCGGGTACATGTTCAGTGTGCTGGCCGCCCTGATTCTGTTTCACAAGCATCAGATCAAAGCACCAGGAAGCGGACTGGTCAACAACTTGGCCTTGATCGCCTGTCTGGTCGGGGCTGCGCTGACCTTCTTCCGCAGTTCATGGCTGAGCGTGCTTGCCGTCTTGTTGATCGATTTCTTGCTGCACCTGCCCTCGCGCCGTCAAGTGGGACGACTGATCCCTTGGATTCCGTTCCTGCTGCCACTCGTGGCTGTCCTGGCCGTCACAGCGGGCTACACCCTCTCGAGTTCCGGCATCGCCCTGGATGACAATCCGTTCATTGATGCGATTTTTGAACGCACCAACGGTGAGGGTTCACAAAACTCTGCGGGCAACCGTGACAGTTTCGCCCGCAGCGCCTACCGAATGATTGAATATGCACCGCTCACTGGTGTTGGCTTTAATCAGTTTCCGATCAACCTCTACCGGTTCTTACCCGAAGACATCGACGCAGACCAGTTCCAGACGGTCTTTCAGAACGTCGATTCCACCACCGCCAACGGCAACGTGGCGCACAACAGTTTCGTGCAATTGGCCGCTGAGTGCGGCATCCCAACCGCGATCATCCTGATCGCCTTGGTGTTGTACCCGGCGGCATCGTTGTTCCGGCAACGCAACCGTCCAAATCAAAAAGAATTCTTTGCGCTCGCCATGACTTTGCTGGCTGGGTTGTTCACCAGTTACATGTCACAATCGATGTTTTATTACGGTGCCTTGGCGCTCTTGTGGTCCAGCTTGGCTTTCGGAGCCTTGGTTCGTCGCGCCGATGATGAGCCCTCCTGGAATTGGGACGGTGTGGACATGCCATTGATGCCGGTGATGGAAACCCCAGAAGAAAAAATTACTCGGGCTTAAATCTCGGGCCTGTATCCTGGGCCTGAATCTCGAGATCAATCCAAATTCTTCAAGTCCCGTGCAAAGTTCGCACGGGACGATTCTCATGTCGGATTCTTGGTCTGGTCAAGTTTCGACCCTCGGGTTATCGCGTAAAATCTGCCATGACTACCTTTGACCTGATCGTGCGAGGCGGAACCCTCGTCAGACACTCGAGCCTTGAGATCACAGATTTGGGCGTGAGTGACGGTAAGATCGTGGCGCTCAAGTCCGAAATTTCTGGGAGTGCTCGAGAAGAAATAGATGCTCGAGGCTTGCATGTGCTGCCGGGTGTGATCGATGCGCATGTGCATTTCAACGAGCCGGGACGCACGAATTGGGAGGGTATCGCCAGCGGCTCGAGGGCGTTCGCGGCGGGCGGTGGCACAACCTTTGTGGACATGCCGCTCAACTCGAGTCCAGTGACAATCGATGGGCCAAGTTTTGATCTGAAACTCGCGGCAATGCAAGCCTCGAGCCTGACGGATTTCGCGCTCTGGGGCGGATTGGTGCCGGGCAATCTCGAACAGTTGCCAGAGTTGGCCTCTCGTGGCGTGATGGGGTTCAAGGCGTTCATGAGCAATTCTGGACTGGCAGAGTTTGATGCCGCCGACGACTTGACGTTGCTCGAGGGGATGCGGGTTGCAGCCCAACTCAACTTGCCGGTCGCCGTTCATGCCGAGTCCGATTCGATCACGCTTGCACTCTCGAGTCGCTTGCGGGCTGCGGGCAAGACAGGCATCCGCGATTACCTTGAGTCGCGTCCAGTGCTGGCCGAACTCGAGGCGATCTCACGGGCGATCCTGCTGGCCGAAGAAACGGGTTGTGCCTTACACATCGTTCACATCTCGAGCGGGCGCGGCGTGGCATTGGCGGCTCAGGCGAGGGCACGCGGCGTCAATGTCACACTCGAGACTTGCCCACATTACTTGGCCTTCACCGATGATGACCTCGAGCGTTTGGGAGCGGTGCTCAAATGTGCGCCGCCGGTGCGGGACGGCCTCGAGCGCGATCACTTATGGCGCGAGGTGCTGGCGGGGCAGGTGGACATCATCGGTTCGGACCATTCGCCCGCACCGCCAAGCATGAAAAACTCGAGTGATTTCTTTGCGATTTGGGGCGGGATTTCTGGTGTGCAATCCACGCTGGCGGTCTTGCTCACCGAGGGCGTGAAGGCTCGAGGTTTACCGCTTGCATTGGTGGCGAAGATGCTCGCAGCAAAACCGGCTGAGCGTTTCAGATTCGCGCACAAAGGCAAACTCGAGATTGGGTTCGACGCGGATTTCTCTTTTGTGGATTTATCGAGAAGCTTCACGCTCGAGCCTGTGGCGTTGTTGTACCGACACACACAGAGCCCATACCTCGGGCAAAAATTTGCTGGCGTGGTGCGGCGAACCGTCTCTCGAGGACAAACCATTTTTCAGGACGGACACGTTGTTGACGGGGTTCGAGGGCAATTTGTGCAACCAGCGATGAGCCAGGAGCAATAAGAAAAGGCTCGCGTCAAATTCAACCCGAGCCTCCGTATTTACCCTGACGTGATTACTCGAGCACAGGGTTATTCGAGCACAAGGTTATTCGAGCACAAGGTTATTCGAGCACAGGGTTATTCGAGCACAGGGTTATTCGAGTGAGATGACCAACGTGTACTCTTGGCTGCTACGGGTGCGATTCAGGGCGTAAACGTAATACGTGCCTTCGGCTGGATTGCGAAACTCGAGTTTTTTGAGTTCGCTGGTGCTCGTGTCTGAATGTGCGGGCGCATTCGAGGTCAGGCGGGCACCATGCAGCAAGAAATCGACCGAACCTCGGCTCGAGATCACGCCCAAGGTCAGCCGCTTGCCGGGTTTGGCGAGTTTGACGATCCATTCTTGACCGCTGCCGGGCTTGATGCGACCATCTTCGCTGAATGGGCCAACGGCGTTGACCACCACCGTCTTGTAGCCTCGAGCATTGATGAAACTCTGAAAATTGATGCTGCTGGCACTGACCGGTTTGCTGGGTTGAACCGCCGGAGCGCAGCCCAGCAAACCGAAGATCAAGCCAGCCGCAAGCAGACCGTGGGCGACAGTACGGGAAGCGTCATGGGAGGTGGTGTGGACTTTTGAGCGGTGATTCATGGGTTCTCGGGGTATAGTTTAGCGCCCGCAGATGAAGGCAATTCCAGCTTTTCGGTGAAAAATGTGTAAAGTACTTGCTGTGCAAGAAGCTATGCAAGAAGCAATGTACGCGAAGTTGCAATCTGAAGTACAATAGACACGAGCCAGGTGCTCAAGGAGGATGGAACGGAGTGACTGTTGATTCTGGTGCTGTAGTGGAGGGAAAAGTCACGAGAGTGACCGATTTCGGCGCGTTCGTTGAGATCAAGGAAACGGGCGAAACCGGCCTGGTACACATTTCGCAGATCGCGCATGAATTCGTGCGCAGCGTCTCGGATTTTGTGCACGAGGGTCAGGAATTGACCGTCAAGGTGCTAGGCCGCGATGACCGTGGTCGGCTCGACCTTTCGATCAAGGAACTTCAGGACGAACCCGAGGAGATTCCCCGTCCGAAGCGCATCGGCAAGCAGGCTCCGGCCTTCGAAGCGAAATTGCGTTCATTCATGCGTGACGCCAAGGAACGAAGCGGTGGCGGCATCGCAACGGATAAGAAAAAGAAGAAGTAAGCCAAACAATTCAGTTGTGTAGATCAAGGTGGCCTCGAGATTCGGGGTCACTTTTTTGTTGTATCAGCCACGAATGATGCACTGGCCCGAGATCAGGCCCGAGACATCTGGCTCGTGGTTAAGTTCGAGAACTGGCTCGAGATCAGATTCGAGATCAAACTTTTGTAGGGTGGGCTGCGCCCACCATTTTCGAGTAACCCGGTGGGCACAGCCCACCCTACAGGTCTTGACTCGGGAACTGGCTCGAGATCACTGCCGAGTGTGAAGCCTTGCGTGAACGTCGAGTGGGTTTTTCACGGCGTTTTCTCACGTTTGAGGCTAGGCTCG
>JAYURE010000429.1:0-4621 GCA_043756345.1 Deinococcales bacterium
TAATGCAGCACCGCCGTGATCGGTTCGCCACCGGCCAGGCGCACTCGAGCATCGACGGCTTGAATCGTGCGGCCCGAATCCCAGACTTCATCGACGACCAGCACCCGTTTGCCTTCGAGGAGCGGGTCGGCTGGGACTTGCAAGAATTTTGGCGTGGCGGCTCGAGCGCCGGTGTCGTCGTCGTAGAACTCGACGGCGGCGATCAGGATGTTGCGCAGTCCGAGTCGATACCCGAGGATCGCGCCTGGGATCATGCCGCCACGGGTGATGACCAGCATGACATCGAAGTGTTCGCCTTGGAGTTGCGCGGCGAGAACTTCGACTTGTTCGGCGATGCCTTCGTAGGTTTGGAAATCTTTTTCAATGCTCACGGGGAAAGCCTAACGCGAGGAGAGGGAAAAGGGAAAAGGTGAAAGTCACGACACGACCTGGCTCGAGGCTCGGGCTTTTGGCGTGGAGGTTGATTTTGCTAGGTTTCGCGTAGATTTGCTAAACGCCAAACTCATACTCAATTGAGTATTATGTGTATAATACTCCTTAACATCACCATCCAAATCCGGTGCGACCTCGAGCCACAAGTCCAAACCGACAGGCTCGAGGCAGCAAACCCCAACCGGAAGGCGCTCACGATCCAATGATCAACAGGCCAAACCGTGATGCCAGGAGCACAAGCATGATCCGACTCGCCGCCAACTGGAGCACCACCCTCGAGAAACTGCTGCGCAAAATCGATCCGCCCGTCGATTACCTGAAAATCCCGCTCGAGCGTGACTGTGCCCAACAACTCAGTGCGGCCCGACCATTGCGGCCCGTGCTCTTGCACGGCTGGGGGCCACCGTACCGGGCCGGAATGCGTGAAATTCCCGATCCAGAATTGCTGCGCGAACTCGCCCAATCCAGCGGCACACCGTACTTGAGCGTTCATCTGGACATGCAACCCGAAGACTTCGGTCATGAACACTGTGACGGTGAACCGAACGAAGTCGAGGCCATCGAACGCATCACCTCGAGCATTCGCAACTTGCGCGAAATTACCGGCTTGGACGTACTGCTCGAGAATTGCGCCAGTTACTCTTGGAGCGAACGGCCCGCGTTTATTGTCAGTCCAGAATTCATTTCAACCGTGCTCGAGGCGGCCAACGCGAACCTACTGCTCGACCTCGCGCATGTTCGGATCAGCGCGTACCACCGAAATGAGACCGAACTCGAGTACCTCGAACGCCTGCCCTTGAACCGCGTCCGTGAAATCCACGTTTCAGGCCCTCGCCTCGAACCCGAAGGACTGCGCGACCGTCACCTGCCACTAACAGAAACCGACTACAACTTCCTCGAGCACGCATTAACCAAAGCCAAATTCGTTCACACCATCACCCTCGAGTACGCCGGAATTCCTGACATTGGCCGCACCCGCGAAGGCCGCGAGATTCGCATTCCACGCAACGATCCCGGCGCACTGCTCGAACAAATCGCACGCCTTGACGCAATTCGCAAACGTTACGGCGGCACGCAACGCACCGCGCCAAAACTTCCAGCAGGCTGGCACTTGGATCGCCGCTTGCGTGAACAATTCCGAGCGCAAATGCTCGAACAACTCGAATTTGCGCACGTCGCGTAAGGTCAACACGGCTCGATTACGGCTCGAGTCAAGCCGCAAACAACCTCACTCGAGTTTTTACTTTTTGGCTTCCACAAAATTCATGGCCCAGGCCTTCTGGAAGGCGTAATACGCGGGTTTGTTGCGCATGGCGTACTTGGGTTCTTCCCAGGTCGGCCAGGTGTAGCGCAACGCTGGGCTCGAGGTTTTGGTGGTGCTTCCGTTGATGGTTCGGGCGTTCAATCCGATGTCTTTGACTTGCCGTGTGTAATTTAAATCCTTGTTCGCCTCGTTGCGCACTTTGCCGTCGAATACGCGACGGCTCGAGGGATCGGTGAACATCAACAACACCCATGGCAGGCGCAGTTGCACACCATTTGGCGTCCAGGTGTAATCGACCATCGGGTTGCGCCCACCGACCGGATCGAGCCCTTGACGCAGCACGCCCTCGTCCCAGGATTTGCGTGGGTAAATCGTTGAATCGCGGCCAATGCGTTCACGATTGGTTTGCGTTAACCATTTCGTCCAAGCCGTCTCGAGGGTGGCCGCATTGCCTTCGATCAATGCTGGATGGGCGTTGGCGTCCCATGCGCCAAATTCAAAACCGTTGATGTCAGTGTTGGTAAACGGTTCGTACCCGCTGACGATGTTCAGGTAGCCTTTTGTTGGCTCGAGTTTGATGCGGAATTCGGCACGGTTCGAGCCGATCCATGGCAGGGCCACGCCACCTTCCGGGTGCGTGTCTATCGCCAACTCGAGCGAGTCTTTGGCGGCCAATGGCGTTTCGATCAGCAGGTGCAAGTATTCCGGGTCGGCGAAAGATTTCACGGTCATTTTTGGATTGCTCGAGTTTGTACTGCTCGAGTTTGAATTGCTGGACAGTGCGGGCTTCGCTTTCCAAGCGCTCGAGGGCAACCCACGCAGGCGCAACGCATCGACAGGTTCGGCGGCGATCAGGCCATAGTTCTGTTCGGCATCCATCATCGAATGCCACATTGGACGGCGTTCGGCGGGACGCTCGAGGCGGTAAACCAACCAGTTTTTCTTGAACCATTCGTCCATCAACGCAAAGACGATTCCGCCCGCCATGCCGCTCTGTTCGATCTCGCCAGAAAGCTGCATGTTGATTCGGGCTTGGCTCTCTTCGCTGTGCGATCCGTGATGCAACCCGAACGGATTCTGATGCGCGTTGGCTCGGCTCGAAGGCACGCCATATTCGGCAATCACGATGGGTTGATCACCGTGGTACGCCTTCAAATCTTGCAAATAGCCGTAGTAATTGCTCGGCCCGAATTTCGAGACGGCCTTCTGGTATTTGGCCTCGTTGTTCAAGAAATCCGGGTAATACGGATAGGCGTGATACGCGGCAAAAACCCCGGCGGGAAAGGCTGCGGTGGCGGTGATTTTGGTCATGTCAAGCGTCACCTCGTCCTCGTTGAATCCGACCGGGCTGGGTTTGTCCGGCTGCTGGCCGAGGGCTTTGCGCAACTCGTAATCCTCGCGCAAGGTGGCCTCGCTGACGTGATGCAAGGGATCTGTGGTCGGCCAGCCGATGGTGCTGACCGGACGCTGCGCGTTGTACGTTTCCATCTCGTAACTGACGGTTTGGTCCAGCACGCTCGCAATCCATGCCTCGAAGCGCGTGACGTTCAGGGCCTGCACGTACTGCCCGCGATACGTGGTCGGTGCGTCCGTTTGGTCATTGAAGAACGTCATCGAGAACGGTTCCCACTCGCGCCCAACCAAGTAGCCAATCAACCACGGGCTGACATCGGCTTTGTACAATCCGCCCGCGTGTCCCGGTCGTGGCGAGATCGCCGCGTGACCATGAACCACGTCGATCACACGATGCGTTTCATCGAGAAATTGCTTTTCAAACGCGCCACGGTAATCGTGCAGTGCGAGGCTCTCGAGGGTTGGCAAATCGGTCGTATCCAACTCTTCGGGCAATTCTGTCCAGACACCGTGCATGATGTACAACGGGCGTTTGGCATGCTCGAGGTTATGGGTGCGCAACGCCTGATAAAACACGGGCGGCAAGATCGTGTAAACGCGGATCACGTTCGCGTTCATCTCGCCGAGCAGCTTGAACCAATCCAGGTACGTGCTTTCGTCTGGCGGGAACTGCGATGGAAATTTCCCCGGCAAGGCCACGCCCATATTGACGCCACGCACCATGATCGCGGCGTCACTCGAGCCACGCAAATACCCTTTGGCGGCCTTGAACGGCTTGTCGGTCACGCTTGGTTTCTGGTACGCCATGACGACCAATTCTTCTGGCAGGTACGGCAGCGTGTTCAAAACCTCACGGATGTCCTCGCGGTTCGGTGCGAGCTTGACGGCCTCGAGCGCGTACTTTCGGGCCGCCAACAAATCACCCTGGACGCGCTTGACCAACGCCAAACCGAACAGCGCATCTGCATTCCCTTTCGGACTCGAGGTGTGGGCCAATTCAAAAAGTTTGATCGCCTCCTCGAGCTTGCCCTGCCGATAACGCACGTACCCCAACAAGGTCACGGCATCAATGTTCTTGGCTTTGACCAACGGCTCGAGCAGCGTTGCAGCCTGCGCGTACTGACCGGCACGGTACGCGGCCTGCGCATCCTCGAACGGCCCAGCGAGCGCGGTTGCGAGCAGCATCGCGCAAGCAAAAGCGGCGGCGAGACGCAACACATTCGGCAATGATCTGGAGGCTCGAGGATTCATAAATTCAAAGCCATTGTCGGCTCAGAACGCCCGAAAACCCGGTCAAAACCGACTCGGGAAAGACGAAAAGCAAAGAAACCTGTAGGGTGGGCTGCGCCCACCATTTGCACCAAACCGGTGGGCGCAGCCCACCCTACAAAAGCTCGCAGTGATGGGTTGTTCAGCCCGCGTGACGCGCCCGCCAAGCCCGTGCCGCTCGAGGTCGCGCCTTGGGTTTCGCGTGCGGATCGTGCAGACGTTCCCGCGTGGTGCGCGGCCCGTGTTCGATCAGGATGGCGACCCGTTCACGCGAGACAATTCGGTACGGATCGTCCGGGATGT